>CAMKSY010000014.1 GCA_946415545.1 uncultured Pelosinus sp.
ATACATATATTTTTGAAAAGAAACTTGAGCAGGAGCAGAATCGATATTACGGCAGTTTTGTAAAAGATGATAGCGATTCTGTTGTTGCCCCAGTCGGTCATTCTTCAGAGGCAGAGGCCATCGTAAAAGCGGCTTTAGCAGCTTTAGCATAAGGCACTTAAGTCTAGAGAGGTAAGAGACGTTAACCACAAAGAGCGCAGAGAGGTTTTTAGACCTATCAATCTTTTCTCAATGTTTTCTGCGTCTTTGTGGCTCGATTCTGTTTTATATGTTTTAAAGGATGTGTAGCGTTTTTTACTAGTATTTCAAGGTTGGTTAGGAGTTTATCGTTTATGATTATTTTTCACACAATTGAAAGCATCTTTAGTATTGTTCTAATGATTATTACAGGATATGTTCTTACGGGTAAAGGATGGTTTAATGAAGAGGCTTCTCAATTATTTTCCCGCATCATTACCAATGTAGCATTGCCTACTTATATGATTTGGAATTTAATGAATACTTTTAATAAGGATGGATTGCTGCATCTGGCGACTGGGTTAATAATACCTTACTCTTCCATGCTGGTCTGTTATGCAGTTGGATATGCGGTTTCTAAGCTTTTGCGAGTAAAGTCTAATCGGCAGGGAACGTTTAGATCCATGTTCTTTGTTTCAAATACTATTTTCATTGGTCTGCCAGTGAATTTGGCGTTGTTTGGCGAGCAAAGTGTTCCTTATGTTTTGCTATATTATATTGCTAATACTTCTTTATTTTGGACTATTGGAGCAAGCGGTATCCGCAACGATGGCGCATCAGGTAAAGATAAGGTTTCTGCTGCTGAGGTAATAAAAAAAGTGTTTTCTCCTCCTCTCTTAGGGTTCTTGCTGGCTATGACCCTTATCTTATGTGATATTAGTTTGCCTCAATTTATTCTTGATACCTGTAAATATCTTGGGAGCATGACAACCCCTTTATCGATGCTTTTTATTGGTATTGCTATCTACGGTGTAAAACTGAGCAATATAAAGGTCAGTAAGGATATGATTGCCATTCTTTTGGGGCGGTTTGTGATTTCACCTTTGATTGTCATGGCAATTACGTATGCAATGCCGATTCCTCTCTTAATGAAGAAAGTATTTATTATTCAAGCTATGCTTCCGGTTATGACTCAGACTTCTATTGTGGCTAAATCCTACCAGGGAGATGCAGAGTATGCTGCGATTATGACGACGGTAACCACGATCGCATCCATTGCGGTAATTCCAGTATATATGTTGATTTTTCAGTATTATTTTTAGCCTAGTATAGTGGACGCGGAAGGTTTAAATTTAATATTTCGACTATTTTAAAAGGGTATTGCGCAGCTAAATATTATGTGCTATACTCAGCTCAAGCTAATAGGCAGGAAGCAATGAAGCTTACGAGTGGTTAAAAAACCCTTGTGAGCTTTTTGCTTTTTACAAAAAAATAAGTACATGAGCAATGGGGCTTATAAACGAAAATGCGTTTATAAGCCCCTCTGTGTTTTTTAGGGAGGTGGTTCTATAGTATATGTACAGCTGTCCAAAATGAAAAATGCTTTATGGATATTTGCGGTATCCATAAAGCGCGGCAATCTTTACATTCCCCAGCAGACACCAGGGTTTATTTGATGTACCTGATCTTTATTATAAGTGAAAAAAATACACATTTCAACTATAAAGATTAGGAAATGATGGTTGATGGTTTACATTCGAGATGTTCTTTATTAAAAAAACAGTTACAAAATTAGGGAGGTTTTTATTATGCGACAGATTGCTATATATGGTAAAGGTGGTATTGGGAAATCTACCACTACTCAAAATACAGTGGGTGCTTTAGCAGAGGCTGGTAAGCACATTATGGTAGTAGGCTGTGATCCTAAAGCAGATTCCACTCGTTTATTGCTTCATGGATTATGCCAAAAAACAGTATTGGATACCTTACGTGATGAAGGCGATGATATTGACTTAGAAGATATCTTAAAACCTGGTTTTGGCGGTACTCTGTGTGTTGAATCAGGTGGTCCGGAGCCGGGTGTCGGCTGCGCTGGACGTGGTATCATTACTTCCATTAATATGCTGGAGTCCTTAGGTGCTTATACACCAGATCTCGACTACGTATTTTATGATGTACTGGGTGACGTTGTATGCGGTGGTTTTGCAATGCCGATTCGCGAAGGTAAAGCAGAAGAAATTTATATCGTTGCTTCTGGTGAATTGATGGCCCTTTATGCGGCAAATAACATTGCCAAAGGTATTCAAAAATATGCAGTAAATGGAAAAGTAAGACTTGGCGGTATTATTTGCAACAGCCGTAAAGTTGATAAAGAATATGAGTTATTAAAAGCTTTTGCAGAAGAAATTGGCTCTCAACTAATCTATTTCGTCCCTCGTGATAATTTGGTTCAACGTGCTGAAATTAACAAAAAGACGGTTGTTGACTTTGATCCAGAATCAGGACAGGCCAATGAATATCGTGAACTGGCTAAAGCTATCGACAATAATAAAATGTTTGTAATTCCTAAACCAATGACGCAAGACAGACTAGAAGAAATCATGATGCAATATGGCTTTATGGACCTATAATTCTAACCTGGATAGAAGCAAAATATTGGAGGGAAAACAATATGTTATTAGTTAGAGCCATTATTAGACCGGAGAAAAAAGATGAGGTATTGGCAGAATTATCAAGGGCTGGCTTCCACGCAGCAACGGTTGTGGATGTAGTAGGTCGTGGCAAGCAAAAAGGGATAAAAATATCGGGAATTATCTATGATGAAATTCCTAAGGTGTTATTAATGATGGCTATTCGTGATGAAGACAAGGAAGAGATGGTTCGGTTGATCTTAAAATATGCGAAGACCAGTGATCAAGGTGCTTATGGTGACGGTAAAATTTTTATAAGCTCCATAGAAGAAGCCTATACCATCTCTAGTGGAATCCCCAGTCTATAAAAAGGAGGGAGCAGGATGAAAGAAATTCTCGCCATAGTGCGCATGAATAAAACAGGCGCTACTAAAAAAGCCTTGGTGGAAGCTGGCGTAGCTGGTTTTACTGCTTTTAAAGTAGAAGGCCGCGGTAAAATAGTAAGCAACCCAACATTAATTCTGGAAAGAAAAAAAGAGCTCCTTCTTATGGCTGGAGAAGATCAAACAGGGGAAGCAGAGAAACTCATTACCGATTTTTTAGTGGGTACCAGCTTATTCCCTCGAAGATTATTTACTATTCTTGCCCATGACGAGGATGTGGCAAAGATTGTAGAGGCAATCATTCAGGCGAATAAGACTTGTAATAACGTTGGTGACGGTAAGATCTTTATTTTACCAGTGATGGATGCCATTCGGGTTCGTACTGGAGAAATAGGAGAAAGTGCAGTATAAGGGGGTAAGGGAATATGGGAATGAATGAAGCAAAACTTCAGGAAATATTAGACCAATATCCAGCTAAAGTGCAAAAAAATCGCAAAAAACATATATTCATTAAAAGATCGGATGTAGAAAGTCAGCAAATTGAAGCCAATACTAGAACCATTCCTGGTATTATCACTAATCGAGGCTGTGCGTATGCCGGTTGCAAGGGTGTTGTTTTAGGTCCAATTAAAGATATGGTGCATATTGTTCACGGACCAATTGGTTGTGGCTATTATGCGTGGAATACAAGACGAAACAAAGCAAAATCCGACGATCCTAAACAGAATTTTATTAACTACTGCATATCTACGGATATGCAAGAGAGCGATATTGTTTTTGGCGGAGAAAAGAAGCTCAGTAAGGTAATCGATGAAGTTATGGAAATTTTTCACCCTAAGGCAATTACCCTTTCTGCTACGTGCCCCGTAGGATTGATTGGAGATGATATGGGTGCTGTTGCTAAAGCGGCAGAAGCAAAGTATGGCGTACAAGTACTGTCTTTTAGCTGTGAGGGTTATAAAGGGGTTAGCCAATCTGCAGGCCATCATATTGCTAATAACATTTTAATGGAAAAAGTAATTGGTACCGGGGATCAAGAAGAAGCTCCTGGGAAGTTCCCGATTAATCTTCTCGGGGAATATAACATTGGCGGCGATGGCTGGGAAGTAGAGCGTATCTTAAAAGAAATCGGCTACCATGTAGTATCGGTTATGACAGGGGATGGCTCTTATGAAGCAATTAAAAATGCTCATACTGCAGAACTTAACTTGGTGCAATGTCATCGTTCGATTAACTATATTGCGGAGATGTTGGAAACCAAATATGGTACACCTTGGCTTAAGGTTAACTTTATTGGAATTCAAGGGACAATCGAATCTTTGCGCAACATGGCTCTTTATTTTGATGACAAAGAGCTGACCTTGAAGACGGAGGCGGTAATTGCTAGCGAATTGGCAAAAATTGAGCCGATATTTGACCAATATAAAAAGATTTGTGAAGGAAAAACAGCTTTTTGCTTTGTTGGTGGATCCCGGGGGCATCACTTCCAGAATCTATTTAGTGAACTAGGTATTGAGACCTTATTAGCCGGATATGAGTTTGCTCACCGTGATGATTATGAAGGTCGTGAAGTGATTCCTACCATCAAAACAGATGCAGATAGTAAAAACATTCCTCACTATACAGCAGAAGTTGATGAAAAACGCTTCCGTTTAAAAGTTTCACCAGAAAAACTGGAAGAACTAAAAGCTAAAATACCTTTAGGTGAATATAAAGGCATGCGTTTTGACATGAAGGATGGCAGCATCATTGTTGATGACTTAAATCATTTTGAAACAGAAGAGTTTATAAAAGTACTGAAACCAGACATTTTCACTTCCGGAATCAAGGATAAATATGTCATTCAAAAAATGGGTATCAACTCGAAGCAATTACATTCCTACGATTACAGCGGACCGTATGCTGGTTTTAATGGTGCTGTTAAATTTGCTGAAGATATCAGCATGGGATTTGCCTCACCAACTTGGAATTTTATAACTCCACCATGGAAAAATCAACCTTTACTAGAAGGAACAGTAACTGAGGAAGGAGTGGCATAGTATGTTAGATTGTACACCAAAAGATATAACCGAACGCAAAAGCGGCGGTATTATTAACCCAGCTAAAACTTGTCAGCCAATTGGCGCGATGTATGCTGCTCTGGGGATTCACAAATGCTTGCCCCATAGTCATGGATCACAAGGATGCTGCTCTTATCATCGGATGCATTTAACCCGTCATTTCCGTGATCCGGTTATGGCTTCCACTAGTTGCTTTACAGAAGGGTCATCGGTTTTTGGCGGCGGCGCTAACTTAAAAGCATCCATACAAAATGTGTTTCACATCTATAAGCCGGATGTTATGGCCATACACACTACTTGTTTAACAGAAACCATTGGTGATGATGTTTCCAGTATTATTAAAACAGCGGAAGTGGCTGAGGGGAAACTGGTGATTCATGCGAACACTCCCAGTTATGTAGGCTCCCATATCACAGGATTCTCCAATATGACAAAAGCAATGGTTAGCTATTTAGCAGAAAGTACGTCGCCGGAGAAAAAAGAACAAGCCAATATTATTCCTGGCTTCGTGAATCCTGGAGATATGCGGGAAATAAAACGTCTGGTAGAAAGTATGGGCATTGAATATATTATGTTTCCTGATACATCCGGGGTTGTGGATTCACCGATGACGGGAGAATTCGAGATGTATCCTGAGGGCGGTACAACGGTGGAACAGTTAAAGGATACAGGAAACTCTCAGATTACCTTGGCCCTTGGTCGATTTGCCTCTAGTGATCCCGCTGATCTTTTAAACAAAGAATACAAAGTTCCTGTAGCTACCCTTAAAACACCTATTGGAATCAAAGCTACGGATGCATTATTAATGACCTTGCGTAATAGCTTTGCCCGGGAAATTCCAAAAGAACTAGAAATAGAAAGAGGTCAGCTGGTTGATATTATGACCGACACGCATTTCCATTTTCATGGAAAGACCGTAGCGATCTTTGGTGATCCAGATATTGTAACGGGCTTAACGGAGTTTGTATTAAGCTTAGGAATGGTTCCTCTTCATGTGCTGACGGGTACGCCAGGCGGTTCGTCTAATTCTGCAGCAGGAAGCTTTGAAGATGACATTAACAGTATGCTGAAAGGTGCTGGAATTGAGGCAAATGTGAAGAGTGCAGGAGACTTATTTACCTTGCACCAATGGATTAAAAATCAGCCTGTAGATCTATTGATTGGCAATACCTATGGAAAATATATTGCCCGGGCGGAAGATGTTCCTTTTATGCGAGTCGGATTCCCGATTTTAGACAGAAGTGTTCATTCTTACTTGCCAATTGTTGGGTATCATGGTGCCATGAGACTGATTGAGATGATTAGTAACGCCCTGTTAGACAGAGCAGACCGAGATGCCAAAGATGAAGACTTTGAATTGGTAATGTAGATAGACATTTTGCTTTAATGATTGAACCACAAAGGCACAATGCTGCTGGTGCGGCACACAAAGACGAACATAAATATATAAATAGTCCACTTTGTGTCCTTTGCGCCTTTGTGGTTCAATTCTTTAGCTGTTTAAGTAAGCCCATTTTGGCACAGTTTTTAGGAGAGGAGTGAGATGTACTATGGCTGGAGAGCTTGCAGAAAGCATTACAGAACGAGATGAGTTTATTGTTACAAAAGGTAAGAATAAGAAACAGCTTAAATGTGATACGGACAGTTCTGCCGGCTGTGTAAGCCAAAGGGCTTGTGTGTATTGTGGAGCCAGAGTCGTGCTCAATCCAATTACAGATGCCATACATTTGGTACATGGACCCATTGGCTGTGCCACCTATACCTGGGATATTCGCGGCAGCCTGAGCAGCGGTGCGGAATTATACCGCAATAGCTTTTCTACGGATTTAAAAGAGCAGGACATTATTTTTGGCGGCGCAAAAAAGTTATCGGCAGCAATCGATGGACTGGTGGAAAAATATCAGGCAAAACTAGTATTTGTATATTCAACCTGTATTGTCGGCGTAATTGGAGATGACTTAGAAGCCATTTGCAGCGCCGCCTCTCGAAGACATCATATTGAAGTGATACCGGTAGAGTCCAGCGGATTTATTGGCAATAAATCTGCGGGCTACAGGGCAGCAGGAGATGCGTTGCTTCGTTTGATAAAGCCCTCTGAGCCTGCAATAATCGAAAAAAACAATAGTATTAACTATTTAGGGGACTTTAATCTGGCTGGTGAAGCTTGGATTATTCATAATTATTTACGGCAGATGGGAGTAGAATTGAATGTTACTTTTACAGGAGATTCTCATTATACGGCCTTGAAATCAGCCCCTAAAGCTAAGCTGAACATTATACAATGTGCTGGATCTATGATCTATCTTGCAGGGAAAATGGAAGAACTCTACCAGATTCCTTATATTCAAATATCCTTTTTAGGTATTGAGGATACAGCTGCTTCATTGCGCAATATTGCAGCGGCTTTAGGAGAAGAGTCTATGATTGTCAAAGCGGAGGAGTTGATTGCTAAGGAAACAGCCAGAGTAGAAAGTATTATTAAAGGTTATCGGGCTAAACTGGAAGGAAAAAAGGCTGCCATTTTTGTTGGTGGAGGATTTAAGGCCATTTCTCTGATTAAACAGTTTCGGGAAATTGGTATTGATGTAGTGATGATTGGTACGCAAACCGGCAGAAAAGAAGAATATGAAATCATGAATGAGTTAGTGGATGACGGTACGGTGATTTTAGATGATGCGAATCCTGCTGAACTAGAACGATTTATGATGGAAAAAGGGGCTAATTTACTAGTAGGCGGAGTCAAAGAGCGCCCTTTGGCCTATAAATTGGGGATAGCCTTTATTGATCATAATCATGATCGCAAACATCCCTTAAGCGGTTTTGAGGGTGCCGTTAATTTTGCGGAAGAAGTGTATTCTACCGTTTGTTCGCCTGTATGGAGGCGTCTTACTGCATTGGGAATGGAAAGCGGGGTGACGAGCCATGGCTGAAAAAAACAAAGAAAACATATTTTTTCGAAATGTAAACGAAAACCCCTGTAATATGTGCATGCCAATGGGCGGTATCTTAGCATTGAAGGGAATCGAACAGTCTATGGTTATTGTTCATGGGTCCCAAGGCTGTAGTACCTACATGCGCAGGCATATTGCTGAACATTTTAACGAGCCTGTTGATGTAGGATCTTCTTCTTTAAATGAAAAAGGCACCATATACGGCGGAGAAAAGAATCTCAGACAGGCTTTGGACAATATTAGGAAGGTATATCATCCTGCTTTGATTGGTATTGTAACGACTTGCTTAGCAGAAACCATTGGTGAAGACATTGAGAGAATTACGGGTCAATATCTCATTGATAATAACATGGAAGAGTTTCCGATTGTTACGGCTTCCACACCTGGCTATGGCGGCAGTCACTTTGAAGGATATTTTTTTACTCTAAAAAGAATAGTGATGCAGCTAACAGAAGCTGCAGAAAAGAATAACAAAATAAATATTATTATTCCCAACATCAGTCCTGCTGACATTCGTGAAATAAAGCGTATGTTAGCTCTCATGGAAATTGAATATGTATTATATCCTGATTTCTCCGATACTCTGGATCGCCCTTTCGCAAAGCCTTATACCAAGATGAGCAATGGCGGGACCAAAATAACGGAGATACGGTCTATGGGTGGTGCTGCAGCGACCATCCAAATGGGAATCACCATAGAGGATGGGATTTCTCCAGGAAACTATCTAGAAGAAGAATTTGGTGTTCCTTTATACAATATAGCCATACCCATGGGTGTGGAAAGTACAGATGCATTTATCAATACCTTAGTAGAAATTACCGGTAAGAAGGTTCCGGAAAGTATGAAACAAGAGCGTGGACGTTTGTTAGATGGGATGATTGACTCTCATAAATATAATTTTCAAGGAAGAAGTGTTATTTTTGGTGAGCCGGAAATGGTTTATGGGGTAACCAAAATTTGTGCAGAAAATGGCATTTTTCCAGCAGTTGTGGCTACAGGCAGCCAAATCGGGAAGTTCAATCAACTAGTGACAGCAGCAGTAGCTGAGTGTTCAGAAGAAAGTAAGATCTTAATTGAAACGGATTTCTCTCATATTTTAGCTGCCAGTAAGGAAGGAAAAGTCAATATTGCAATTGGTCCTTCCGATGGTCGCTACCTTACAGAAAGAGGTGATATTCCTCTCGTGAGGCTGGGGTTTCCCATTCATGATCGGGTAGGAGGACAGCGGCTTTTATCTGTAGGTTATACGGGTACAATGATGTTGTTGGATCGCATCACGAATACCCTGCTGGAAAATAAATATAAATCATATCGAAGTTCTATGTATGAAAAATTCTATCAGCAAGGGTAGCTGGCTGTAGTAAGTAAAAAAATTACCCTGCAATGCCAGGGGAAATTGAGGTGAAGGGTATGGAAGAGAGCAAACATCCTTGTTATAATGCCGACGCTCATCATAAATATGCGCGGATGCATTTGCCAGTGGCACCCCAGTGCAATATCAGCTGTAATTATTGCAATCGTAAATTTGACTGTGTAAACGAAAGCCGGCCAGGAGTAACGAGTGAAGTGCTGACACCAGAACTTGCCAGTCAAAAATTTTCCTGGGTCAAAGAAAATATTGAGAATTTAAGTGTAGTAGGAATTGCCGGTCCTGGAGACGCTTTGGCAAATTGGGATGTTACCAAAAAATCTATTGAATTAATTCAGGCTAAAGGCGAGGATATCATATTTTGCTTGTCAACCAATGGTTTAATGCTGCCTCACTATGCAGCAGAACTTGTAGAAATGGGTATAAAGCATATCACCGTTACGGTAAATTGTCTTGATCCTAACATTGGGGCGCGGCTTTATAAAGTTGTGAATTATGAGGGCAAAAGCTATACCGGAGTAGCTGGTGCTGAATTGATGATTCAAAATCAATTAAAAGGCATTTCCTATCTCGTGGAACATGGCGTACTGGTAAAAATTAATATTGTCATGGTAAAAGGAATTAATAACCATCATATTCCGGAAGTTGTAAAGAAGATGAAAGAATTAGGAGTTTTTATTACGAATATCATGCCGCTGATTCCTGCTCCTGGAAGTGCATTTGAGAAATTTCCCCAAACCAGTATGAAAGAAATTAATGAGATGAGAGATCTTTGTCAACTTGAAATGCAGCAGATGAGACACTGTAAGCAATGCCGGGCGGATGCAGTTGGACTCTTAGGCAATGACAGGTCTAATGAGTTTCGTATGACCAAGCCAGAACCAGAAAAATCCGTTTTACGGGCTAGGCAGATTGGTAAAGAGTATAAGATTGCAGTTACTTCTAAATATGGAAAATTAGTAGATCAACATTTTGGTCACGCCACAGAATTTTTAATTTACCAGGGAAGTGATACATCCTTTACCCTTATGGAAAGACGCAAAGTGGAGCAGTACTGTTCTGGTGCTTCGGGATGCGATTCAGATTCTAAAGAAGGACGAAAAAACGCAGCAATTCAGGCAATCGAGGATTGTGATGCTGTTCTGACCATGCGTATTGGCTACCATGGAGAACAAAGACTATTGGATAATGGAATTGTGAGCGTGGAGTATTGTTATACCGTGGAAGAAGGATTGGCTTATGCAGTAAATCAATTAACAATGAAAAAAGCGATTTGAAAGGAAGGGTCTAATCATGATGAATAAACCAAAGTTTCATATTTTCGTTTGTACCAGTTCCAGAGCAAATGGTCAACAAAAAGGTTACTGCCATGCGAAAAGCGGTGTGGAATTGGTGGCAAAATTCATGGAGGAAATTGAGGAACGGGATTTGGGTGGTGAAGTTTTTGTGAATAATACGGGCTGTTTTGGTATTTGTGAGCAAGGACCTGTGGTTGTCATATATCCTGGCGGAACCTGGTATAAGGGGGTCACTCCTGATGATGTAGAGACCATTATGGAAGAGCATATTGAGGGCGGGAATGTGGTGGCTCATTTAGCAATCTAAAGTATATGCACTTTTTTTGCCGGTTCACCGTTTAAAGCAGGCTATAAAAGAAAGGAGGAATTGGTGATATGGATCAGAATATTGCAGCTTGCATCAATGACAATGGTATGACTAGTTCTTTCTACGAGGCTAGTGCTGTTATTATTTATGAAAAAAAAGAGGGAATTTGGCAGGTCGTAAAAGAAAAGAAAATCTCTTTGGATCAACAAGCTGGTTTAGCAGGATTGCGTAGACAAATGGCAGAAATCATCTTATTTCTAGAGCAGTGTAAGATCATCATTGGATTATCGGTTGTTGGCGTACCCTATTTTGAGTTAGAGAAGCAGCAGTGCAGTATCTGGGAATTTGATGGAAATCCCCTGTCTTTTTTAGATTATGTTTTAGACAAAGAGCTAGAGAAAGCTAACAACAGTCAATTACAGCCCAGTTTTACGATTCCGGTTCTCGTAGAAAGGGGAAATGGAGAGTATTATATATCCATCAAAGAAATTCAGGAGAATAATAGTGGTATTACTTCCAAGCAAGTGTTATTAGCTTTTTTGCGAAAAGAGAATTTTTATAACTTAGAAGTTCTTTGTAATCATGTTCCTCCTTGGTTGGAGAGTGAATTGACAGGAGGCAGCCTGATCGGATCGATCGAGAAAGTAGCACCTACTCAAACCCGCATTTATATTAGCAAAAAAGGTTGTGAAGTATAATGTGGGTAGATCAAACATTGCAAGAAGGGTTAAGAAGAAGCAGCAGCAGGGAGAATCTGATACGGGTATTGCAGCTGCTTGAGAGCCTTCCCGTCAGAGTAATTGATAGTAAGGTAACGGATTGGGAGAAATGTGATTTACCAAGAATAAATACATCTCTTAAAAAACGTATACGAGGTAGAATCAATGGTACAGTCGAAGAGGTAGAACTTGCTTATAAACTTGGATTTGAGAAGATTATCGTTGATTGCCAGCCTCAATTGGGGCAAGGAATAGTCAGCCAAGTTTGTTCAGCTCTTTTTGCAGCACAAATGCGGCAAATGAATATAGGGATCTGCATTGAAAATGCTTCGCAATTTTCCATCGACGAAATAGCTTTTCTTTGGCGAGATATTCCCATTGATAGGATTGAGACTTTAGCTTATGGTGATAAAGATAGCTTGCTTGATCCTTTGAAGACCTCCCAAATCATGATATTGCTTAAGCAGAAAATCCCTGTTCCTTTAGAATTTCATGGACATAATGCCTATGGCTTAGCCACTGCCAATTCCTTGGCAGCTTATCAAGTCGGGGTAAAACATATTGCAACTGCAGTTGCTGGTCTTGGACTAAATGGGCATGCTGCCTTAGAAGAACTGATGATGGCTCGAAAACGTTTATTAGGCGAGGGGATGATGGATACATCACAGTTGGCTCTTATTTGTTCTCAGATTCTTTCCATGTTAGAGTTAACAGTCCCTAAAGCGAAAGCGATTATTGGGCAAGATATTTTTTCCCATGAGTCAGGTATACATGTAGATGGGGTGGTGAAGAATCCTCTGCTATATGAAGCTTTTTCTCCAGAGGAAGTGGGATTAGTCAGACGATTGGTGGTAGGTAAACACTCAGGAACCGCATCCATACACGCTAAGTTTCGTAACTGGAATATCCATTTATCACAAGAGGAAGGAAATACTTTATTAAAACAAGTGCGTAAGCTGGCTGTAGAACAAAAAAAACAAGTAGATGATCTTGTTTTATTCGATCTATACCAATCAATAAAATCTTCAGTTCCGCAACGAAACTCTTCTTGTTCTTCTTAAGGTTAAGCACCGACGATTTGCTGCTGGTGTTTAACCTTATTTTTAATAATCGCTCTAGACAATACATTGATGATGAAAAAATGGGGGGATATTCATGTATGCAAGAACAATTGAAATTGTGGATACCACACTAAGAGATGGAGAACAGTCGCCAGGCACCGTATTTTCTGCTCAAGATAAATTAAATATCGCTACGGCTTTGGACAGGGCGGGAGTAACTTGGATTGAGGCAGGGGTTCCTATAATGGGAGAAGAAGAGCAAGAAGCGATGAAAATGATTTTGTCTGCTGGGCTGAAAGCGAAGATAATTGCTTGGAATCGTGCCCTTAAAAATGACATTCTGTCTTCAGTATCTTGCGGCTTTTCCCATTTGCATATTTCTGTTCCTGTTTCTGATTTCCATATTGAACAAAAATTAAAAAAAAGCAGAGAATGGGTACTGGAGAATTTAAGAAAGTCCATATCGCTGGCACAAAGCTTTGGCTGTACAGTTTCTGTAGGGGCAGAAGATGCTTCACGAGGTGACCGGGAGTATTTCCTAGAAATTGCAGATATGGCAGCAGAATTGGGCGCAGTTCGCATTCGTTATGCGGATACGGTAGGCTGTTTGAATCCATTAGCGGTGCATTCGATCTTTCAGGAACTGATTCCTCGCTGTCCATTGCCGATAGAAGTTCATATGCACAATGATTTTGGATTAGCTAATGCCAATACCTTAGTAGCCCTTGCTGCCGGAGCTGAACTGGCAAGTACAACGGTTGGGGGGATTGGCGAGCGGGCGGGAAATGCAGCATTAGAGGAAGTGGTCACTGCATGGCAGGTAGTATATGGTATGAAATGCCATGTTAACAGAAATGATTTTCTTCACTTAAGCCATTTGGTGATGCAGGCCGGCAGCAAAGAGGTGTTTGATTATAAGCCAATTATCGGCAATGCTTTTACTGCCGACAATACAAATAAAATAGCGTAGTGTGATTAGTAAAGCTTCAAGAGGACTTGCGGTATGCAGAGAGTCTTGGAGTTTTCTAATTCTCTGGAATGTATGAACTACGAAGGCGCAAGGCCGCATTCTTTATGCAGGAATTTGTGAATTTGATATGGAAGTAGGGAAGAACTATTTTGTAGAAAAAAGTATAAGAAGTATGGGAGTAATTGTATGAAAAAAAATGATGTATTATGTTCTTCTCATGAAATACAGCGGTGTGGCTGGGTAACATCTGATGCTCTATATCAGAAATATCATGACACTGAATGGGGAGTACCTCAATATAATGATGATAAGTTGTTTGAATTTCTGCTTCTAGAAGGTTTGCAGGCAGGGTTAAGTTGGATTACCATATTAAAAAGACGTGAAGTCTATCGTGAAGTGCTGGATGGATTTTCCCCTACTAAAATTGCTGTCTATGATGAAGAAAAAATGTTACAATTAATGTCTGACTCAAGATTGATCCGCAATTCTCTAAAGATGGCGGCTCTTGTTAAAAATGCCAGAGCCTTCTTGCAGGTACAGCAGGAATTCGGCAGTTTTTCAACATATATATGGCAATTTATTGGCGGTGTACCTAGACAAAACTGCTGGTGTTCTCTGGAAGAGGTCCCCACAGAGACGTTAGAATCAAAGGAAATGAGCAGAGCCTTGAAGAAAAAGGGCTTTTCTTTTGTGGGACCGACGATCTGTTATGCCTATATGCAGGCAATTGGTATGGTGAATGACCATATAACACATTGTTATCGTCACAAAGAGTTGTTGAAAGAGTAACAAGCAAGGAGTAATAAATGGACGTATTAAATATTTTTGAAGTGATTGGAACCATTGCTTTTGCAGCGGCAGGAGCTTTGACAGGGATACACAAACACTTAGATCTGTTTGGAGTATTTATGCTAGCACTAACTACAGCCGTTGGCGGAGGGATTGTACGGGATGTTTTAATTGGGATTAATCCTCCTACAGCCTTTGTCTATCCTTTTTTTACTATTATCAGTTTGGTTACTGCTATTATTGTCAGTATTTATTATCAGTGGATTAATAAATTTAATAATGTTATTTTGATCTGTGATGCAGTAGGACTGGGCGCCTTTACGGCAGCCGGTGCTAATATGTCATTTTTATATGAGTATCATCGGTTGTTTATCACCGTTATGATGGCCGTACTAAGCGGTGTAGGCGGTGGTGTGATTCGGGATGTATTTGTACGGGATATTCCGTTCATTTTTCAAAAAGAAGTATATGCAGTAGCCTCCATGGTAGGTGCTATTTGCTTTTTTTATTCGAAGCCGTTCTTACTAGGAAATGGTGCGATGTATTTGTGTTTTTTTGTTACAGTCAGCATTCGAATGGTTTGCATGAAATATGATATTAATTTTCCGGTGCCTGCTGCAAACGGACGAGAAAAATATGAGAGTAAGGGAGAGTAAGGATGGACACTAAAAAGATAAGAGATTTCCAATCTGGTGATTTAATTCAGAGCTTTTTTCTTGTGAAGGCTGCTGAATACAAAACAACCAGTACTAATAAAAGCTATCTTGATTTAACATTAGTGGATTCTACTGGTGAAATTAATGCTAAACTTTGGGATTATAGCATAGAGACAGAGCCACAATACACTGTAAATATGTTAGTTAGAATACGGGGTAGCGTTTCCGAATGGCAGAGCAGGCTGCAGCTTAAAATTGATAAAATCAGGACGGCTACGCAAGAAGATGGAATAGATATTGGCGATTTTGTGCCCGTTGCTCCCTATAGCCCAGAAGCGATGTATGGGGAAATTGAAACATATATAAGCATGATTGAGAATACTGATATTGCCAAAATTGTCAGTACTTTGGTTCTTGCTAATAAAGAGAAGCTGCTACTATATCCGGCGGCAAAACAAAATCATCATGCTGTTCGTTCTGGTCTTTTATATCATATAACTACTATGTTGAAAATGGGTGAAAAGGTAAGCGAGGTGTATCTAAGTCTGAATCGGGACTTACTATTTGCAGGCATCATTCTTCATGATATTGCAAAAATAGCAGAGATGAATGCCAGTGAATTAGGAATTGTCTCTGAATACACAGTAGAGGGAGAACTTCTAGGCCATATCATCCAAGGGATAAAAATGATTGATCAGACTGCTGTAGCGGTGGGAGCAGATCCGGAAGCCTCCCTGCTTTTGCAGCATATGGTTTTGTCTCATCATTATGAGCCAGAGTTTGGCAGTCCTAAAAGACCAATGATACCCGAGGCTGAAATACTGCATTATCTGGATATTATGGATGCGAGAATGTATGATATGGGCCGGAACTTAGAAAAGGTAGAAAACGGACGTTTTTCTGACAAAGTTTGGCTGCTGAATAATCGAAAATTGTATAAATCATCAATTAAAAGCGGTAGAGAAGAGAAACAAATCGAGACTCTATTCTAGCAAATTAGCCATTTTTAATATTTCGATTTATAAAAAAATAGGAAACGGCTATTTGCGCCGTTTCCTATTTTTTTATGAATCATGTAATGCGATTTCAATAACAATAAACTGCAAAGGTTACAAAAGGGATTTGTGATCATTGTATATTCACGGTTCCAAAAATTATTATTTTAGTAACGCATTGTTTTACTTATAAGCTTAATTTGGTCTTAATTCTTTCAATTGCTTCAATGGTAGCTTCTTTATTGCCAAAGGCGGTTAGTCTGAAATAACCTTCTCCAGATGGACCAAAACCAGTACCAGGAGTACCAACAATATGTACTTCATGGAGAAGCTTGTCGAAGAAAGACCAGGAATCCAGTCCTTTTGGTACTTTTAGCCAAATGTAAGGTGCATTTATGCCACCGAAGGTTTGTATGCCAATACTTTCTAGACCTTCCTTAATAATTCTTGCATTATCCATATAATATTTTACGACACTCTTGATTTCGGCTTGACCTTCAGGAGTATAAGTCGCTTCCGCACCTTTCTGGATAATATAAGGAGTACCATTAAATTTAGTCGTTTGTCTGCGGTTCCATAATTTATTTAAGGAGTGTTTTTCGCCAGCAGCAGTTAGAGCCAAAACGGATTTAGGTACAACGGTATAGGCGCATCGAGTACCCGTAAAACCTGCTGTTTTGGAGAAAGATCGAAACTCAATAGCGACTTCCTTAGCGCCTTCAATTTCATAGATGCTGTGAGGAAGCTCTGGATCCTGGATATATGCTTCATAAGCAGAATCAAATAAAATAATTGAATTGTTTGCTCTTGCATAATCAACCCATTTTTTTAATTCTTCTTTAGAAAGTGTAGTACCTGTGGGATTATTGGGAACACATAAGTAAATAAGGTCTACCTTTTCCGTAGGCAGCTCTGGAACAAAATTATTTTCTGCATTGCAGATTAGATAAGTAACGTTTTCAAAGATGCCATTAGAAAAATCACCTGTTCTACCTGCCATTACGTTAGTATCCAGATATACAGGATATACAGGATCAGTAATAGCAACTTTGTTATGTACACCAAAAATTTCTTGAATATTACCTACATCGCTTTTAGAACCGTCACTGACGAAGACTTCATCTTCTTCAAGCTCAACACCTCTAGAACGATAATCAGTTTCAATGATCTTTTTGATGAGGAAGTTATAACCTTGTTCTGGTCCATAGCCTCTAAATGTTTCGGCGTTTGCCATCTCATCCACAGCTTTGTGTAAGCCTTCAATGACAGCAGGGGTTAAGGGCTGTGTAACATCACCAATTCCCAATCGAATGATATTTGCTTCTGGGAATTCTGCTTTAAAAGCTGTAACTCTCTTTGCGATCTCGGCAAATAAGTAACTGCCAGGGAGTTTTAAATAATTTTCGTTAATTAAGGCCATTAATATAAGCTCCTTCCATAATGATACATTTTAACTAAAGAATTTGTTAGCTTGATGTCGTATTTACATGCTTATTATTCGGTTGATTCATTAGTTACATATCGTATAGCTTTATTATACTATATGTGACTATTTCCTGCATATATTATGGAAGGATATCTGAAAAAACATTGTAAATTATTATTTGCAGCTTCAATTACTCATTATATACATTCTATTTTATCCAAAACAGCAGTTTTCATTACATCAATTTACGGATATTATCGTTATATGATGGGGACTAGCATAGGTACTAGTATGGGTGCTACCATAATTGTAATAATGCCAGCGGCAATCATTGTTAAGCTTGCGATCGCACCTTCAATAGAACCTATTTCATATGCTTGTGCTGTTCCCGCTCCATGCGCCCCCATTCCTAAAAGCATGCCCTTACTAACTTCATGATGAATGGGCAGCCATTTTAGAATAAAAGGGCCTGCAATGATCCCTACAATACCTGTTACAATTACAAAACTGGCTGTCATGGCAGGGAGGCCGCCAATGGTTTGAGAAATATTCATTGCAATGGGAGTGGTAATAGAGCGTGGCGCCAAACTATCAAGAAGTTGTGGCGTCAAGTGAAACAATTTACCATACATAACGGAAGATACGATTGCAATGGTTGAACCTCCAAAAACACCGAAAGCAAGTTCTAATACATATTTTTTTAGGAGTAATCGATATTTATACAAAGGAACTGCAAAAGCGACGATTGCTGGCTGCAGCATATTTGTAATCCATTGCGTACCTAAAGAATAGGTTTCTAAGGAGACATGAAATGATAACAACAAACTGATTAATAGAACAGGGCAGATGACTAATGGTGATAAAAAAATAAATTGTTTTTTTCTGTATAAAACTTTTGCTCCTGCATAACTAAGGATTGTAATAATAAAGCTAATTCCTGCTAACATATTATCGTCCCTTTCCTATCTTATTCAGAAATTCGGCAAGTAATCCTGTAGAAATCATAACCGTTACGGTGCTGAGGAAAATAACAAATCCAAAGCTTGCTCCATTGGTTATAACTAACTGTTTATACTGAACCACTCCAACAGCTGATGGAATAAAAAATAGAAGTAGTTCTGCAATGAGAAGGTTGGCACCTATCTCGACCCATTCTAAAGAAATAACTTTTGCTTCTAATAAAAGAAAAACAAATAAAATACCTAATATACTGCCAGGAAAATGCAAATTAAATACCTGCGTTATTTTAGTACCCAATTGGGCAATCCCCAGTAATCCGCCAATCTGAGCAATACATTTTAAAAGATACATTTTAGTCGCCTCCATATTATATAAGTAGTATACATCATCACTGACTATGTGTAAAATTCATAATGAAGATTTTAATTATTACTTTTAGATATAGATAATGATTTTCTCATACATTTGTAATATAAAAAAAGAGGCTGCCCTCACCATAAGTGTTTTAAACCTATGGTGAGGGCAGCCTCCTTATGATATTATCTACCTGCCGCGGGCTTGTTCTCTGAGACGTGCTACACGTTCGGCGGTAGCTGGATGAGTACTAAATAAGTTGGTCATCCATTGCCCCGTACCGCTTAATGGGTTAATAATGAATAAATGGGAGGTAGATGGCGTCGAAGCAGGAAGGACTTTATGTTTGGCATAATAATCAATTTTCTCTAACGCACTTGCTAATGCTAAAGGATTGTTTGAAATGGTACCGCCAATTTCGTCAGCCATATATTCTCTTGAACGAGAAATTCCTAATTGGATAAGAGTTGCAGCAATTGGGGCTAATACGATAGTAAATAGCATTCCAAGAAGACCACCATTATCGTCTTCATTGTTGCGCCCCATACCAAAGATGGCGGACCATTGAGCCATGTGGGCGATCCAGGTAATAACGCCTGCGATTGAAGCAACAACAGTACTAATGAGTGTATCGCGATTTTTAATATGGGCTAATTCATGGGCAATAACACCAGACAATTCGTCATACGATAGCGTTTTCATAATCCCGGTAGTCACTGCAACAACACCATATTGAGGACTGCGTCCTGTGGCAAAAGCGTTAGGAACATCCGAATCAATTACGTAGACTCTAGGCATCGGCAAGTTTGCCCTATGGGCAAGATTGGCTACCAGCTTGAAGAGATCAGGGCCTTGCTCAGCTGTAATTTCTCTGGCATCGTACATACGCAGAACCAGTTTATCACTAAACCAATAACTCCCTAAATTCATAGCCAAGGAGACTATTAGCATGATACCTACTCCGGATCTGCCGCCAAATAGACCACCAATTGCCATTAAGAGACCTGTTAGGGCTGCTAACAATAAGGTTGTTTTTAGATTGTTCATTATAGAAAAGCCTCCTTTTGATTTGTTTTTTTTTGAGTAAAATCAAGATATAGTAAACAGACCTTGCCTACATACTGTTAAATATGAGGCAAGGTCTTGCTTGCAATTATGATTGCCAGTATAGCCGGGATGAATCCGTGTTGACGGCAGATACTGTACAGCTACTCCCCTTGCAGGGTCTACTATCTTTGTTTGCCTATATAATAACATGAGGTTATATTATTGTCAATAATTATTCTTTTTTAAGAAAAAAGCTTGTATTCCAGAGCTATTTTGCAAAGTGAATGGTTAGGTTAATGATTTCTGGAGAATTGCCAATACGGACAGGAGGACCCCATGTACCGAATCCGCATGAAACAATCACCTGTAAACTTTCCTTTTGGAGATATCCCCAGTCTACTTCGTAGAGCATTTTTGTGATCAGGCTATTCGGAAATAATTGCCCCAAGTGAGTGTGCCCGGATAGTTGCAAATCAACTCCTTGATCAACTGCATCTTGTAAATTTTGGGGTTGATGATCAAGAAGGATGATTGGCAGCCGATGATCAATGCCTTCCATGACAGTTTTCAAGTCTTGTCGATTGGCACCTGTATAACGCATCTTCGCAAGATCATCTCGGCCTACCACATAAAAGTTATTGTTGATTAAGGTCCATTGATCCCGCAGTATATGAATATTACCTTGCTCTAAATATTCAATCGCAAGTTCTGTCTGCTGATCGAAATATTCGTGATTTCCTAATACCGCATAGGTACCTAGTTTAGGTCGAAGTTTACGAAATGTCTCGATCATATGTTGATCTGACAGGACATTGATATTATTATCAATAATATCCCCAGGAATTAGTACAATATCAGGCTCTAGCTGATTAATTCGATTGACTAATCGTTTTAAACGACGATTATCAACAATCTGTCCCAAATGAATGTCAGAGATCATGACGACTTGTAAGGTTTCTAAAGAACTTGTTCCTGCTATTTTGGGGATTGTAATCTCATAGTTGATAGTCACTGGGTGACGCGCGTTCCATGTGCCATAAGCAATCAGACCGGTTGTAACCAAAAAAATCGCAGCAGCCACCCGTAAAGAATGCTGTTTTAATGTTAGAGGTATAAAAGATTTGTATGCATCGATGAAACGCAGAATATCAATAAAGAGAGTAAATAAAAATAAGTAATAGGTCATGCCAAGCCAAAAGGAACCAGCCAAAATCAGGATATCAGCAAGGGGCGAAGGAGAGAGTGTTTGAAGCAAACTCCCCAAAGGATAACTCAATGCAAAAAGGCCGAAAATAAAGAGATAACTTATGGAGAAAATAAGAGATGATTTCTTTCGTAAGGATTGCCAGCCTCGTATTCCGATATAAAAAGTAATGGCACTATAGAGTAGTAGTACAATAATGATCATGGTAATATATGCGCTCCTTCATTTGGTCAACGTTGCTATATGTGCTTAAAATCAGTGTGATACATGGCAGTCGCCACCGAATAATAATAGATAAGTGTATTTATTTCTTTCGCGCCCAGCTGAGGATTTCCTGCCATTGATAGGATGTTAAAATCGCTTTATTCGATGTAGCCATGATTCATGATACAATAGTTCGATGATTTATATGTTGGTAAAAGATGTACAGCGTTTTAATGATTGTGCTCTCTTATTTATGCAGGAGTTAGTGCGAAGGGAATCGAAATTGATAATTTTATATATTTGTATGCGTTAATGTGGAAGTTAGGTAGAAAAAGGGAGAAGTAGAATGGATAATCAACCTATTTGTGGACCTCTTGGATCAGTTGATGAAGACTTGATCGTAAAGCTATGTCAGGAATTAGTTCAAATTCCCAGCTATACAGGGCAAGAACAAGAAATTGCCAATCTCTTGGTAGAGAAGATGCTTGCTTTAGGATATGACTCAGCCTGGATAGATGGCGTGGGCAATGTAATTGGTGAAATCCGCGGAAACCACCAGGGGCCCAAATTGTTGTTTGATAGTCATATCGACACAATACCTGTGAGTGGTACTGAAATGTGGAATCATGATCCTTTTGAAGGATTACTTGAGGATGGACGTATTTATGGCCGTGGGGTTGCTAGTATGAAAGGAGCTTTATCCGCAATGATATGCGGCTTGGCGCCTTTAATCCAATATAAAGATCAACTATCTGGATCTGTATTTGTATCCGGTACAGTTGGCAAGGAGCAGTTTGAAGGATTGGCCTTTCGCCAAGTCGTCAAAGTAATAAAGCCAGACTATGTGATTGTTGGAGAAGCTTCCGATTTGGCAATTTGCTATGGACAGCGGGGGCGTGCTCAAGTGATCGTGGTGACGAGAGGGAAGGCCGCTCATTCTGCTGTCTCCTTAGCTGGGAAGAACGCCAATGATATGATGTTACAGTTAGCAGCAGAAATTAAGAAACAAACCACCTTCTTGGCGAGTTCCTTAGGGCAGGGGAGTCTAGAGTTAGTCAGTATCTCCTCGGCTCCCTGTCCGGCCAGTTCTACAGTACCCCATACGTGCTGGGCTACATTTGATCGGTATATGGTTCAGGATGAATCGGAAGCAGATATTTTGCAGCCAATTCATAACGCGATTGCTGTTTTACAGCACCAAGATGCTGATTTTACCGCGGAGGTAGGAATTGCTGAGTCTGGTCTTGAATGCTATACAGGGCAATATTTAGCGGGAAAACGGTTTTTCCCTGGATGGATAGTATCCCCTGAACATGAATTGGTGAGTGGTGCCCAACAAGCTTTAAGCAAAGCTGGCTTGATCTCCGCACTTTCCACCTATGCTATCTCCACGAATGCTAGTTACTCTGCCGCAATAGCCAATGTTCCTACGATCGGTTTTGGTCCTGGCTGTGAGAAGGATATGCATATTGCAGATGAGAGTTTAAGAGTAAACCAATTAACGGCAGCAGCAGCAGGTTATCAGGCGATTGCTTGTCAATTTTTGCTTGCTAAAGAATAAGAAAGAAGTGAGAGGTGGCGATGAATATTTTGGGAAGCAATAATGAGGGATGGGAATATCTAAAAGAAATACCTGTCTTTGCAAATTTGCCAGAAAAGCAACTGGAGATTATTCATAATCATACAATTGAGCGGCGCTTTCGCAAAGGCATGACTGTTTTTCTAGAAGGCGATACTGGTGAAGGATTTCATTATGTAAAAAGCGGTAAAGTTAAGGTTCTTAGAACTTCTGATGATGGGCGGGAACATATTATTAAGATTTTAGGGGCTGGAGAAATTTTCGCTGAAGTGCTGATGTTTAATAATCGGCCTTATCCGGCGACTGCAGTAGCTGTAGAGCCTTCTTGTATTGGTATGATACGTAATATAGACTTAGAGAAGCTGATACTTACGAATAATGAGCTGGCATTGCAGCTAATAAAAGCGCTGAGCCAGCGTTTAATCTATGCACAGCAGAAAATTAAAAACCTGGCCTTGAATGATGTAATGTCACGTACGGTAGAAGTATTATTGCGATTAAGCCAGGAACAAGGTGATGTTAAGGATAATGGAGTAATTGAGCTTGCTCTTGATTTATCGAGGCAAGACTTAGCAAATCTAGTGGGGACAACAAGGGAAACGGTAACAAGGACGCTAAGTTCACTAAAAAAAGATAAATTCATTGATTTTGACGGTCAGAAAATAAGAATCTTAGATGTAGAATATTTAAGACGATTCATTTCCTAGTGTACACTTTTGTATAGCTTAGCAAGTAAAGTTTCTGTAAGGCGAATGTTTAACGCAGAGACATGTTTATTCTACACGGCAGAGTGTATTTGTGGGGGTTACCTGAAAATGCATCTCATACCAGAAGAGGATACCATAGATAGTATTCCGATTTCCACCAAGTTCAGATAGTTGCTGATGAATGTGTCCAGCTCAATTAATTTGTATTTAAGCGAAAAAGGGAAGCCAAACACCTAAATGGTATATGGACTTCCTTTTTGTTATTGAATATGAGGGGCACCTTAGAATAAGGATTAGCATTTAATGGTTTTCTATGTTTTTAGAGATAGGGTACAAATCAACCAACCAACCTGCACTCGATATTCCACCCATTTGAAATTCTCATTTTGAATCAAGTCATATCATCCCGAAGGGCATCAATAATATTTTCTTTTTTTATCTTGTGAATGGCGTACAGCATGGTAATGGACACCACAAGGAATACGCCAAGTATACTGATCCCGATGCTGCCCCATGGGAATGTAAAATCAATGTCACCACCGCCAATAACCATTCCCTGATAAATCAAACAAGAAAGGATACCTGAGAGGGGCAGACCCCAAAGCATTGTCCGTCCTCCATAAAGAGCGCATTCAAATCGCATCATTTTATTAAAATCCCCGTCGGACATCCCCACAGAGCGAAGCATGGCAAGCTCCCGCCTTCGCAGTTTGATGTTGGTGGAGATCGTATTGAATACATTAGCAATCGCAATTAATGAAATCATAATGGTAAAAATACTCGAAAACAGATTGATAATAAATGTGATATTGCGGCTTTGCTCCAGTATCTCATAGATATTGTACAGATTATAGTCAGCGGTAATGCTGGCTCCATCAATCATTGTCTGCATCTCAGCTGTAGTCTGGCCGGGATTATCCGACTTGAAGGTCATCCCCAGTTTGGTAGGCTTTACAGTCCCATCCAGTGCATCAAACTGAGGCTTTATCTCATAAGGGGCTATGACCATAAGAGCGTATCCGGGCCAATCACCTGGTTCTGAGGGAAGCAAATCAGGGTAGTCTTTTACAAAGGTTGCACGGATTGTTTTCGCCGAGTCCCCGGTTTTAGAACGAAACGTAAATTCCATAGGCTGTTCCTGTTTATACCAATGTCCGGGCAGTATTCCAGCCATGATCATTTGTTTATCCTGCCCGGTGTATTCCTCTGGGGATAGGTCGATTTTTCTGAGCAGGTTCTGATAGACGCTGTCCTCAACAAACTGAATATCCACCCGTACTTCCACCGTTTTACTTGCTCCATCATAACCGATGGGTTCGCCGTACTCCTCAAAAAAATGACTGGACAAATCACTTGTGTTGAGCACGCAAGAATAGGTTGAAAGTGCCTGATAAGAGCTTTCGGTAACGCCGTCGGCGGTTTTCAGCTCATCATAAAGCCGGAATAGTTCGCTTTCCCCCATGTCCCGCGTATAAAAACAGATGTGATACTCTTCCGCTATCACAGATGAATTTTCCGCAATCTGATTCAGATAGGTTCCGAAAGAGTTTGCAGACACAAATAGTACAACGCTTAACGTAAGCGAAAGGACAATACTGCGGTAACGCTGCCTGTTTCTCTTAAAGTTTTTTAACGCAAGTATTCCCTCCAACCCGTAAAAGCATTCGGCGAGCTTTGAGATTCTTACTGTTTTGGCTTCCACTTTGACCTCATTTGTCTGGCGGATACACTCCATCACGGGCGTACTGGCGGCTTTTCTTGCTGGAATATAAGCCGAAATCAGAATGGTGATCATACTGATCACCCCAGCAGCAATAAGGGCAGGAACAGACACCACCAAAGTCAACGGTACATTGTCATACATAACATTTGCGAAATTTTTTGCTACAAGAAAAAGCACAAGGTTAATGCTTGGTATCCCGACTAGAATACCGATCGGAATGCCGATTGTACCGATGCAAAGTCCCTCAAACAGTACTGAATTTCGCAGCTGTTTTTCCGTGGCACCTATCGACATGAGAATTCCAAACTGGTGCGTGCGTTCATTCAATGAAATGTTAAATGAATTATAAATCAGGAATACCGAGCCGAGCATAACCAGGGCAATCAAAATGCCGCCAATCGAGTATAGGAGAACCATAAGCGTTCTTTCCTCTGAAAGTCCCATAAAACGCAGTACATTATCGTTCATAACGTAACTGTCATGGTCTGATAGGTTGTCTTCATAAGAATAAATCTGATAGGGATTCTTCAGCGTAATAAATACGCTAAGACTGTCTGCTGCGGCTGCATCTTCTGTTGTGATTAAAGTGTATCCGGGTGCAGCATATTCCTCAATTGTCGGCCGTTGGCAGATGCCGACAACCGTATATGTTTTCTCTGTTGTGGGTACAAGCATTTCTTCCCCGGCACAGTACGGATCGTGCTGGCTGAGCTTCTGATTGCCAATCATGCGGTTGCCGACCGATAGGGTAAGTG
>CAMKSY010000015.1 GCA_946415545.1 uncultured Pelosinus sp.
GGTTTCCCCATAATTCCAAGTCCAATAAATCCAATTTTCATTTTCTTTTACTCCTTTATTTTTAAATTAACGTAATCTGCTCTTATCTCATCGGCCCTCAAAAGATTACGAATTACTTCAACAATCCCATCTCAATTAATACCTTACTGAGTTGTGCTCGTTCTTCATGTGTCATAGGGCCTGCGGGGTCCATGCACGGCCCAGCCTCGATACCTAATAAAATAAGCGATTCTTTAATTACCGCAGGGAATGTGCCAATGGAAAAGGCTATCCGAAGAGGTGCCAGAGCAAACTGAGCTTTCAAAGCTCCCGCTAAATCACCAGCCATATATTTTTCATAAATATCAGCACATAGCCTTGGTGCTACATTGGCACAAGATGCAATAGAACCAGTAGCGCCATATAAAAGTGCTCCATAGATCAGAGTATCCCGTCCCATAAGCACGGAGAAATCTTTTCTGCCTTGGGTCAAACGGATATATTCAGCTGTCAATGTCAAATCACCGCTGGAATCCTTGATGCTCACGATATTTGGTATTTCAGCCAGCTTTGCTACCGTTGCAGGTGCAAGATTAACGCCTGTTTTAGGCGGATTGTTGTATAGTATCACGGGAAGAGATGTACTTGCCGCAACATCCTGATAGTGTTTATATAGCTGATCCTGATTGGGAGTAACAAACATCGGCGTTAAGACCGACACAGCATCCACCTTGCATTCTTCCGCTAATTGGGTAAGCATGATACTTTCACGAGTAGTGATCCCATTGGTTCCTGCATAAACGGGAACTCTGCCTTTTACCTCATCCATGGTAACCTGAATGATTTCCTGCTTTTCTTCAGGAGTTAGACCATAAAATTCCCCAGTTGTCCCGGTTATAAATAATCCATGAACTCCACCATCAATTAGATAATTGACCAGCTTACGCATGGCTTTCTCGTTAAATTTCTCTTCTGCAGTCAGAGGGGTTATCACCGCTGGAATGATTCCTCTTGGTGTGAATCCTACTTTTTTTTGATTAATTTGCATTTTTTACCCTCCATCAAATATATTTTATTGAATAGTTAACTTCTAAAAATTAGAGATCACCCGCCCCACTACTCAACTCCAGTCTTTTTACATCGCCAACAATAAACAAATAAGACATAGCTCCTATAAATCCGACTACCCCTACATATACTAATGCTCCATCAAAAGATCCACTGGTTTTTAGAATATAGCCTATTGAAAGCGGAGTTACAATACTCGCTATATTCCCGCAGAAGTTAAAAATCCCACCGCTTATTCCCATCACTTCTTTAGGTGAAGTATCACCAATAATACACCATCCCAAATTTCCTATACCCTTTGCAAAAAAGGCTAACGACATAACTGCGATAACCAATATCTCAGAAGAAACATAATTGGCAGCAACAATCGTACTAGAAAATAGCAAGCCTAAGATAATGGGTGTTTTGCGAGCAACAGTGAGACTGTTACCACGTTTCAACAGCCAATCTGACCAAACTCCCCCCAGCATACCCCCTATAAAGCCCGCAATAGCTGGAATTGCAGCAACAAGACCGACTTTTAAAATGGACATCCCTTTAGCTTCAATAAGATAAGTTGGAAACCACGTTAAGAAAAACCATGTAATTGTAGTTAGACAGAATTGCCCTAAATATACGCCAAGCATCATTCGGTTGCTAATAAGAGCCCTTACCTGAGACCATTTTATTTGAGTCTTATCATCACCAATATTTGATAAGCCACCACCGGTCTGGATATAATCTAGTTCTGCTTGATTTACGCCTTTATGATGTTTAGGTTCACGAATGTATTTCAGCCAAAAAAAAGCGATTCCGACACCAACTGCACCCGTCCAGAAGAAAATATAGTGCCAACTCCAAGTATGCACAGTCCAAGTCATTAGAGGAGTAAATACCGCCAATGCAAAATATTGTGCTGACTGAAATATAGCTGTTGCCAAGCCACGTTCATGAGTCGGAAACCACATTACAGTAAGTCGGCTATTTGCTGGAAATGCTGGTGATTCTGCTATCCCCATCAGAAAACGTAAGATAAAAAGTAAAGCAAAAGCAGATGCAAAATAACCAACAAAACCTTGGAGAAATGTAAATATAGACCATAATAATAGACCTGTACCATAAACCACACGAGCACCATATTTATCGAGAATCCAGCCACCCGGTATTTGCATGGCTGTATAAGCCCAGCCAAAGGCAGAAAAAGCAAGCCCCATAGTCACAGCATCAAAACCAAGTTCTTTTTTCATGCTTGGTGCGGCTATTGATAGTGTTGCGCGATCAACATAGTTGAAAGTGGTGACAATAAATATAAGCAGTAATATAAAATAACGGACATTTGTTTTTTTAGCATTTTCTTGATTTACTTGCATAAGATAATCTCCTTATTATTTTTTATCCCATACTCACAGCAAATTATAAGTTAGTTGAATCTCATTCAAATCAAGTAACCGGTGCAGGGTTAAACAGACATAATGCATTGTGTAATCCCCAGTGGTCAGCCCATGTCTTTTTACGACCGCTGGCAACTTCGATAATCATACGAAATATTTCCCAGCCCACTTCTTCAATAGTTGCTTCACCCGTTGCAATTTGCCCCGCATTCACATCAATAAGATCATGCCATTGTTCTGACAGCGCATTTCGAGTCCCCACTTTAATGACCGGTGCCATAGCTAGTCCATAAGGAGTTCCCCGTCCAGTGGTGAATACTTGTATATGAATACCAGAAGCCAACTGCAGAGTACCGCATACAAAATCACTTGCTGGTGTTGCCGCATAAATCAGCCCTTTTTCCGTTGCTTTCTCACCTGGGGACAGCACCCCTACAATGGCACTACTGCCCGATTTAGCAATCGAACCGAGCGCTTTTTCCACAATATTAGCCAGACCGCCTCTTTTATTTCCCGGCGTTGTGTTAGCACTTCGATCGACTTCACCAAGATCCAAGTAATGATCATACCATTTCATTTCCTGAATGAGTTTACGGCCGACATCTTCATTCACAGCGCGAGGCGTTAACAGATGAATTCCATCTCTCACTTCTGTAACTTCCGAGAATAGAACTGTCGCTCCAGCACGCACCAGCAAATCTGCGGCATATCCAACTGCTGGATTAGCCGTTACACCAGAGAAAGCATCACTTCCGCCACACTGCATCCCGACTACCAGATCGGAAACAGGACAGGTAACTCGCTTTCGAAAATTTAATCTTTTTAATTGTTCTTCTGCCTTTTTCATAATGATCTCAACCATTTGATGAAACCCACGCTGTTCCTGCAATACAATAATTGCAGCAGCATCGCCATCTGGTATCAGCTTTTCAGGAGCAAGTTTCTCACAACCCAAGCCTACTACCATTATTTCTCCACCAAAGTTGGGATGGGTTGCAAGATTCTGCAGAGTACGAATGGGAACAATCGCTTCTGGAGCATCAATCGCAACACCACAGCCGTAATTATGATTCAATGCCACTACATCTTCTACATTAGGGTAGTGAGGAAGTATTTCTTCTTTAATCCGTTTTACTGCATAATCTAAGACGCCTGCAACACATTGAACACTTGTACTAATACCAAGAATATTTTTTGTTGCAGCACTGCCATCTGCATTGCGAAAGCCTTCAAAAGTGTATCCCTCAAGAGGCGGCAATGGTTGTGGCACTTTATTGCCAATTGATAATTCATCTAAATCCGGTGGTGTTGGCATCCGCACTAAGGATTCATCAATCCAACTGCCTTTGGTTATTGGATGAGCTGCGTACCCAATAACTTCACCATAGCGAATAATTTCTTCATCTTGCTTTAAATCATTTAATGCTACTTTATGCCCTTGAGGAACATGTTCCTTAAGTTCAAGACCACAGCCAAATATAGTCCCTTCTGGCAATCCCCCGGAATTGACCACAATCGCAACATTATCAATTGGATTTATTTTGATATAGAGAGGTACTTCTTTTAAGTCTTCACTCAAAGACATTTATCATTTCTCCTTTACTTTCTACATTTTGGCGCTATTCTTTACGCTTGGACTTCATCAACTTTTAATTCAACTCTATGAGTATCACCAACAATAAATAAGACATCACTTTTTTATCATTTAGTAATAAATTTCCCCTCCCTTTATTGTGCGATATTGCCATCATTCTGATTATTTCTTATTTTAACAATATTTCCGCTTTGCTTTTTATTAATGCAATAACCATGCCAACTATAAAATGTTGAATTATCTGACTTTTACGCCTGACTAAATACTACAATTGCAGAAACGCAACTACAATTGTAGTGGAATATACAGCAATTGCAGTTGCATTCACGACTCATTAGATGATTATTAAAAGAAAGTTTTCAAGATATGTGACAGCAGAACGATTGTTAAATCGCTCTGCCAAAGACTTATTTGGAATTCGTCGTTAATGTCTGCCTTTATAACCCAAATCTTATATCCTTATAAACAATACGTCCTTCCCGTATAGTAACTTGCGGAACCAGTACTTGTCGCCCAATAATATTTTCGCCTTTAAAGTCATAAAAACGAACGCCCTGATCTTCTAGACGGAAAATGGCAACATCGGCACAAGCTCCATTAGCTAATGTCCCAATTTCCCCTAACATACCAATCTGTTGTGCCGGAGTAGATGTACAGGCAGCTACCACATCATAAAGAGACATCCCCATTGCTAAATGTTTCGACATCAAGAGCGGCAATCCAAAAGCAGGCTGTTGATATAAATTCATAACGGTCATATCAGAACTAATAATATCTGGCGCAAAATGATCCGCCATTGCCATAAGAGCTGTTGAGAACGCAAAATTAGTACGTCCATTCCCAGTATCAAAGAGAACGCCTTTCTCACGAGCGTTTTTTATTGAATCATCCACCTTACCTTCATGATTCAATATCGTACTGCCCGTACCATGATAAACATGTGTAAAGACATCACCTGCCCGCAGCAATTTTACAAGCTCAGATGTTTCACCCGGAGGATTTGTTGTATGTACCATGATCGGGCACGAAATATCATCAGCAATTTTTAACGTTGCCTTCAAAGGCTCTAGTCCGAGATGATTTACAATTTCCTTGCTTTGGCGCAGCTTAAGACCAATTAATGAGTTTCTATATTTTTTAAACAAAAAATGGATCTTATCAGTGTCATAATACAAGGGATTTACGTCTTCAGGATATTTCATCGTTACTTGTCCTGCCGAAGAAACATTTAGATAACTACATATTCGCACCACACTGTTATTTATAACTAAGCGATGAAAGGCTTCATAATTAGCCGCACCAGCACTCCCTCCGTCCACTACGGTTGTAACGCCACAGGGTAACATCCCTACATCAGGGGAAATGCTATTTTCAGTACCTTGATAAAATACATGAGTATGAAAATCAATTAGTCCTGGCATTACATAACAATCTTGAGCATCTATGATTTGCGTTGCATTAACCTCACTATCAGTAAAAAAGACTCGATCTCCACGTATGGCTATATTACCAATCTGATTTATACGTCTAGCAGGGTCAACTAAGAATCCACCTTTAATCAGTATGTCATAGTGCATTCATCATTCCTCCATCAATTACATTATTTAAAATCATTATGCGGAAACTGACTGAGATTGATCTTTTATCGGTTTAACCCCAAGAGTAACGGCTAATGCTCCAACAATCGCCAATGCGCCTGCAAGCAAAAAAGCAACGACAAAATTATTCGTATGTAAAACAAGAAATCCAGTTACTACAGGACCAATGATTCCTGCTAGATTCGATAAAAGATGAACAAAACCACCAACGGCACCAACATTTTCACCACGCACTGTATCTTGTATGATAGCCCAGTAATTTGCTGTAGTTAAGTACATAAAGAAAATTGTTATTGACATCAAGGCAACGGCGCTAGTTGCCGAATGGGTTAATCCCCCAAGACTTACCCCGATTGCTGCAAAGATTAAGGATACAACGATCACAATCTTCCGAGAAAACATTAGATTACCCGTTTTTCGATAGACGAAATCAGATACAAAGCCACCACCGACTTGTCCGATAAATCCAACTAGCCAAGGTATCGCAGAAACAATTGCCATATCCTTTAGACTAAGACCATGAGCCATCACTAGGTAACTAGGAAACCAAGTCAGAAAAAAATAGAGAATGTAGTTACTGGCAAAAAAAGCAATAGCAGTTCCTAAAATCGTCGGTTGCTTAAGAAAATAAAGCAAAGAGGCCTTGGATGAAATTACCGATGCAGTAATTTGTCCCTCTTCAATTTCACGCAACTCTTCCTTTGAAACATTAGAATGATTACGAGGATGATCAGAAACCAACTTAAACCAAAAATAGGTCCAAACTAAACCTAAAGCCATTAAAACAACAAAGGGAGTTTTCCAACCCCAATGAATTGCCATAAAACCTACTATAGGTCCTGCTAAAGCTGCGCCAAAGGACATTCCACCAGTGGAAATTCCTACCGCACGAGCTCGTTCTCCCACTGGAAACCAGCTATTGATCGTTTTATTATTTGCTGATCCTATCGGACCTTCACCGAAGCCAAATAAAACACGTACAATATATAACGAAGAAAAGTTAAAGGTTAAAGCCGTTAGCCCTCCAAAAATAGACCAAATAGACATTGCAGTACCAAATGTTTTCCGTGGTCCAAATCGATCAGCAAGATACCCTCCCACGAAGTTAAAAAGTGCGTAACCAACAAAAAAACTGCTAAATATAAGTCCCATATCAGCTGCATTCAAGTTAAACTCTTTTGAAATATAAGGCGCAGCAATTGAAAGAGCAGCTCGATCGATATAATTTATAAAGGCGGCAAAGAATAACATAACAAGAACGATATGTCTATATTTTTTGAACATTTACAATTCCCCCTACTAATTTATGCGATTACGAATCCTAAGCTTAAACGTATACATTACAATCATTTACCCACATATTTCCTCTCCCTTCCGTTTTAAAACTCTTGTTAATTCGCATTTTATGTATGCAACTAAATTTATTTGCAAGAATTATGCCAATTCTTAGAATCCCGATTGTTCTGATTTTTCTGTCGATATCCAATCGTAACACGCAACACATTTCGCAACAATTGTAGTATTACTCGCAACATCTGCTGTTGCAGGTGCAGTAGGAAGTAGGTATAATAAATGCATTAGGAATTACTTAGGAGGACTGAGAGTATTGTCAAAAATCGCCTTTATTGCTCCAGACAAACAATTATTTCTGCAAGGCAAGAAAATCATTCAGGAACTGGGCCTGCATCACAAATTTGATCTCTATTTAGCAAGACTAAATAGAGGTATTAGAATTGCTAAAAAGCTACAAAATGAAGATATTGATGTGATTGTCTGCCGTGGCGGCACCGCCCAGTTGATCATTGAGTCTCGGGTGAATATACCTGTCGTTGAAATTCCCATTACAGGTCAAGACCTGGCCCAAGTTTTTCATGAGTCCAAAAAGCTAACAGGTCTGTCTCATCCCAAGGTTGCGATATTGGCATTCAACAATATGGTTCACGATATCGAAATCCTGTCAACCATTCTCGACATTGAGCTGACCATTTATCCTCTTAAAACAGTTGAGGATCTCCCTTCCAAAATAGCAGAAGTAGCAGTGACAGATGCAGACATTGTGGTAGGCGGTATAAAATCCATTCTTCTGGCTGCCAAGAAAGGATTAATGACTCACCTCATACGTTCTGGAGATTTTTCTATCCGTACGGCATTCCTAGAAGCCCAAAAAATTATGTTGGGTCGAAAAATCGAAAAGGAAAAATCCCAAGAATTCAAAGCCTTAGTAGACTATTCGTTAGAAGGCATTGTCAGTATAAATAAAGACAGGATCATCAAAGTTTTTAACCCGACGGCAGAACGATTGTTAAATCTCTCTGCCAAAGATATGCTGGGGCAAAAAATAGACTCTATACTTACCTTTATCAACTTTGATGCTTGTTTACTGGAAGGACAGCAATCCATCGGCCAAGTGGTTCAGCTTGGCACTATATGGATTAGCTTTAACATTGCACCTATCATCGTCGATCAATTGATCATTGGTGCAATCATCGCTTTCCAGGATGTCACCCGCATTCAAGAAATGGAAGCGAGGATCCGCAACGAGTTAATCACCAGGAAATTCATTGCTAAATATCACTTCACCGATCTATTAGGAGTCTCACCTCAGATGATTGAGATTAAGCGAATTGCACAAGAAATGTCTCTAATTGATGCCACCGTATTAATTTCAGGAGAATCCGGTACAGGAAAAGAGTTATTTGCCCAAAGCATACACAACGAAAGCCAACGAAAACATGGACCATTTGTTGCTGTCAACTGTGCTGCCTTGCCGCAAAACTTACTCGAAAGCGAATTATTCGGTTATGTAGAAGGAGCATTTACGGGCGCAACCAAAAAAGGAAAACCCGGTTTATTTGAGATGGCTCATAAGGGCACCATTTTTCTTGACGAAATCTCAGAAATGGATAAATACGCTCAAAGTCGCTTGCTTCGTGTGCTGCAGGAAAAGCAGGTCATGCGTCTCGGGGATGACAAATATATACCCGTTGATATGAGGATTATTGCAGCTACTAATAAAAATTTAGCGGGACTGATTAAAGAAGGACAATTTCGGCAAGATCTTTTTTATCGACTTAAAGTACTAACCATGACGCTGCCTGCATTACGCAACAGAGAAAATGATGTACAATATCTTGCACATCATTTCTTGGAATATTATAAAAGACGACATTTCAAACAGTTGGATATTTCTGCTTCTGGATATAACTATCTATCTGGATATTCTTGGCCGGGGAATGTTCGGGAATTAAAATATTTCATAGAAAGATTAGTGGTCATCGCCAGTGAAAAATGGATTACCGAAGAGGTTATAAAAAAATACTGGCATGATAGAGAAGACGAAATGGAACTACCTGTACCTGCCATAGCAAGGGATACCCTTCCACCAGCCAATGCTCCTCTGCTGTCAGAAGATAAACGAATTACTGATGCATTAGTACAATGCCATTCCAACATAACTCGCACGGCTAAATTGTTGGGAATGGATAGGAGCACACTTTATCGAAAATTAAAGGCTTATAAAATTGAAATCAAAAAATCTTATTAAAACAATCAGAACTTTTGAGCCGCGAAGATGTGGAAAAAGAGCAGTGTCAAAACATCGTTTTGGCACTGCTCTTTTACGAAACATTATTCCTCTTATCCCATTATGATTTCTTAAAATAAAGTCATACTTCTGTAACGATAAAACGACACACCTTATCCCCACTCGTCTTGCAAAGAGGCCTATCCAATCGGGCATTAAATCCCTTGTATAGCACATCATCAATCTCGCAGTAAATGGTGCCCAATTCTTGATCCCCAAGCTCCGTCCACATATCTTGCATTGGACAATAGGTAATGTCCTCAGGATGTTCAGGATTTTTTTCCCAAGAGATTCCTGGCATATCCCTTACCTTTGTATATGTCTCTGGATTTATTTCTAATCCTCTTTCTACTGCTTCTTCCTTCATTGAGACAAGCCTGGATTGACCAAAATTATGTATGGCAGCCCGTATCGATTCTTTTCCTAAATCCGGTCCCATTCTTTCGATCATTTCTTTAGCCATAAAATAATATAACTCTGCCATTAGCTTAGCCATTCTTTCAACAGGTTCACCATCACTGCGAACTTTGCTCATCTGCTAACCCCCTCGGTTATCAAAGCTTTTGTTGTCTAAGCTCAACTTTATATATTGTTTTTATGGTACTCTGCCACCTTAGCAAAAGCATAACCGCTTGCTGCAATCGTAGCAGCGATATCTTCTTCCGAATGAGCAGCAGACATAAATCCTGCTTCAAATTGAGACGGTGCCATATATACGCCTTGCTTTAACATCTCATGAAAGAAGGTATTGAATGCGCCAATATCGGATCGTTTCGCACTCTCATAATCATATACGGGTTGGTCTGTGAAGAACATGCCAAACATGGCACCAAGCTGATGGTACTGCAATGTAAAACCATACTTCTCGCCTTGAGCGCGAATTCCATCACATAAAGTTTTGGTTTTCTCAGCTAACTTCTCATACAGCCCAGATGTTTGCGACAAGAGGGTCAGAGTGGTAATACCCGCCGTCATTGCCAATGGATTGCCGCTTAGTGTACCTGCCTGATACACAGGGCCAGCAGGAGAAATGAGTTCCATAACATCCTTTCTGCCGCCATAGGCACCTACAGGTAAACCACCGCCAATAATCTTGCCTAAACAAGTTAAATCGGGTTTTATGCCGAACACAGATTGTGCCCCGCTGTAAGCCACACGAAAACCAGTCATTACTTCATCAAATATCAATAATGAACCATACTGCTGAGTTATCTCACGTACAGCTGCCAGATATCCTTTTTTCGGTAATACCATTCCCATGTTACCGGCAACAGGCTCGATAATAACAGCAGCAATTTCTTCGCCATATTGAGTAAAGACTTCCCTAAGGGCATCTACATCATTATAGTTTACAGAAATTGTTCCACCGGCAACAGCGGCTGATACGCCAGGACTGTCAGGCACACCTAAGGTAGCCGCCCCAGACCCTGCCTTTACCAGCAGACTATCATGATGTCCATGATAGCAGCCAATAAATTTAACAATTTTGCTGCGTTTCGTATACGCTCTTGCTAAGCGCAATACACTCATGGTAGCCTCTGTTCCTGAATTCACCATACGTATCAATTCCATAGAAGGGACAGCTCGCTGCACTAATTTAGCCAAGGTAGTCTCTAAAAGAGTAGGTGCTCCATAACTTGTTCCATTAGATACAGCTTGAACTAAGGCTTCTACTACCGCAGGATGAGCATGACCTAAAATCATCGGGCCCCATGATCCAACATAATCAATATATTGATTCGAATCAATATCATATAAGCGGCTGCCTGCAGCCCTCGCAATAAAAGGTGGCGTTCCGCCAACACCTCGAAAGGAACGTACAGGACTATTAACGCCCCCTGGTATATACTGCTTTGCTTCATTAAATGCTTCAGTCGATTTAGGTAAATGAAATGCCATAAGTAGACCTCCTAGAAATAATAGGGTGGTTTATTGTCTCTATTCTTATTCCTCTTTTAACCAGCGGGCAACATCCATCGCATGATAGGTAATAATAATATCTGCCCCGGCCCGTTTCATGCTAACCAGTGTTTCCATTACTGTACGCTTTTCATCAATCCATCCCTGGGCTGCTGCAGCCTTAACCATGGAATATTCACCACTTACGTTATAAACAGCCAAGGGATAATCAAAACGATCCCTGACTTGACGAACAATGTCCAAATAAACCAAGGCTGGCTTCACCATAATAATGTCTGCACCTTCTGCAATATCTAACTCGACCTCGCGCATGGCTTCCCGACTATTAGCCGGGTCCATTTGGTAACTTTTGCGATCACCAAATTGCGGCGCTGAATCAGCAGCATCACGGAATGGTCCATAATAAGCAGATGCATATTTTACGGCATAAGACATAATGGATACATTGTTATAGCCATTTTCATTTAATGCAGTACGAATGGCTAATATACGTCCATCCATCATATCAGAAGGCGCTATAATATCAGCGCCTGCCTGAGCCTGACTCACAGCGGTTTTTGCCAGTAATTCCAATGTGCTGTCATTATCAACCTCACGACCTTTCAGCAAGCCGCAATGACCATGGCTGGTATACTCACACAAACATACATCACCAATCACTACGATTTCAGGTAACGCCGCCTTAATCATACTCATTGCTTTTTGCACAGGACTATTCATATCCCAGGCACTTGATCCTTCTGCATCTTTATATTCAGGAAGACCGAAAATGATAACTGCAGGTATACCTAAGGAAAATGCCTCAGCGGCTTCCTTGACTGCCATATCGGGAGACAAATGAAAAACACCTGGCATAGAAGAAATTTCCCTGCGTATTTGATTTCCCGGAACCACAAACAAAGGATATACTAGATTACCAACCTCAAGAGTTGTTTCCCGAACTAACTGTCGTATTCCGGCAGAAGCTCTAAGACGTCGCGGACGAAGCAAAAAACTCATTTTTAAGCCTCCTCATATAGCGTTTTAATGACTTCTATCATACCGTGAATCGTGTACTCCTCACCAATCACATCCGGAGTAATGCCATGTTCCAAGCACGTGCCGGCAGTGATCGGACCAATGCACGCAATCTTAGCATTTTTTAAAAGATTCGCTCCCTGGTCTCCTAATAAATTCAGTAAATTGGTTACTGTAGAGGAGCTGGTGAATGTTACAAGATCGATATCTCCTGCTTGTAGCTTTTCCGATAGAATCTTACCATCCGTATCTCCAGTAAGAGTACGATAGACAGGAACGACATTTACCCTTGCTCCCATTTCTCCTAATTTTTCCGGTAAAAGATCTCTTGCTACCAACGCTCTCGGAATAAGCACGGACATTCCTGGCTGAATTCTGCCAGTCATCGCAGCAACAATACCTTCCGCCCTAAATTCCAAAGGAACAATGTCTGCTAAAATTCCATACTCTTTTAGCCTTGCTGCTGTTTGCGCACCAATGGCAGCAACTTGAATGCCACCTAAAGCCCGACTATCTTTCCTCATGCTATGTAAGCGCTTAAAGAAATATTCAACACCATTAACGCTGGTAAAAATCAGCCAATCATACGTCGTTAATTTTTCAATTGCTTCATCCAGCTCAGCATAGCTCTCTGGTGGAACCAGCTTGATGGCTGGCGCTTCTATACACTGAGCTCCCAAAGCTTCTAATTGACCTGTTAAGACACTTGCCTGTTCTCTTGCACGAGTGACCAATACCGTTTTCCCAAACAGCAAACGTTGATCAAACCAGCCCAACTGTTCACGCAATTTTACAACTTCGCCGACAATAAAAATAGCTGGCGGCTTAATTCCTGCTTTTGCCACATCCTCAGCAGCATTCCCGACTGTCGTAACTAAAACCCTCTGTTCAGGTTTCGTCCCCCAGCGAATTACGGCAGCAGGTGTATCTGCCGAGCGGCCATGCTCAATCAATTTGGATGTAATATGAGGAAGATTTTCTACTCCCATTAAAAATACTAAGGTATCTACCCCAGTAGCTATATGTGACCATTTAATCGTTGATTCCGGCTTAGTAGGATCTTCATGTCCAGTGATGACCGCAAATGAAGTCGCAATCCCTCGATGGGTCACAGGAATACCAGCATAAGCAGGCACTGAAATGGCTGAGGTTATCCCAGGTACAATTTCAAAAGAAATATGATTTTCTACTAAGGTTAGCGCTTCTTCACCACCCCGCCCAAAGACAAAAGGATCTCCGCCTTTTAAGCGCACTACATTTTTACCTTCTTTTGCTTTATCCACTAGCAGCTGGTTAATATCTTCCTGACGCATCGTATGATCACTGGATGCCTTCCCTACGTAAATAAGCTCAGCATCTTCTCTCGCCGTTGACAACAATCGATCGTCTGCTAATCGGTCGTATACAATGGTATCTGCCTGCTGTATATATTCGAGGGCTTTTACACTGATAAGCTTATAGTCACCAGGACCAGCCCCTACTAAATAAACAATTCCTTGCCTCATTATTTTCTCCTCCTGTTAGAACTTAATTTATATTCTAGATGACAGCTAAGAGCATCTTGCGTTCTTTTTGAATCATTAATGATGTACTTCTAGTTCTTGCAAGATCTCTCGTCCACCCTCGCCGAGCATCCGTTGTGCTAAATCCTGACCAAGTCTCTTGCCAGTCTGAGGACTCCCACTAATGCTTTGTCGAATCTGCCGTGCCCCATCTACTGACAAGATCGCTGCTTCTAACGTTAATACCTCTTGCTCTATTCTCCCGAACACACCAATTGGAATCTGACAACCGCCTTCTACTTCAGCCAAATACGCTCGTTCTGCTTCTACAGCCCAGCGAGTTTCCTGGTGATTTAAAAACGCAAGCATCTCTAATATTTCTATATCATTACTGCGCGCCTCAATCGCCAAAGCCCCTTGTCCCACAGCCGGCAAACAAATATTCTGGGGCAATACTTGGGTAATTTTCTCTTGCCAGCCTAGACGTTTTAAGCCTGCAACAGCTAAGATTATTCCATCGAACTCACCATTTTCTAATTTCTTTAGCCTGGTATCCAGATTTCCCCGCAAATCACCAATCTTAAGATCTGGCCGATATTTAAGCAGCTGTGCCTTGCGCCTCAAACTTGAAGTCCCGACCCTGGCTCCTTGTGGTAAATTATCAACTGTGCCAAAGTTAGGACAGATAAAAGCATCCCCAGCATCCACGCGCTCAGTAATAGCAGCCAGCAGTAATCCCTCTGGCAACTCAGTTGGCATGTCCTTTAAGCTGTGCACAGCCAAATCGATTTTCCCCTCTAACATTGCCGATTCTAATTCTTTAGTAAATAGACCCTTACCGCCAATTTTAGCTAAAGGTACATCTAAAATTTTATCACCTGTAGTTACAATATGAAGCAGCTCTACATCCATATCAGGATACTGAGTTCTTATACAGTCAGCGATATGATTTGCCTGCCATAGAGCCAGCTTACTGCCCCGCGTACCGATAGTAATTTTTTTTCTTTTCACGATGTCTGCCCTCTCCTATTGTATCAAGTTTAAACAAATCCAGTATTGCATCTAAATAGAACTGTTCTTTATGTGTACAGGCTCCCTCATTAATGCAAACCATCGGATCTCTTAACATCTTACGTATAATCATCTTCGACATATTCTCAACGGCCTTACGTTCATCTGCTGTAATATCAGGCAATTTTGTCAGCGCTCGCTTCAACTCCCGCTGGCGAATTTTTTCTGCCTTATCTGTCAAACGTGCCATAACAGGACGAAGTGATAAATAACGAAATTTAATCATCAATTCCTCTAATTCTTTTTTAATAATTTCTTCCGCCAATTCAGCTTCCTGTTCCCTTAAACGAACATTGGACTCCACAACGGCTTCTAAATCATCAATGTTATATAAACGTACTCCCGCGATAGCAGCTACCTCAGGCTCCACATCCCGGGGTACAGCAATATCAATTATAATAATAGGACGCCCCTGACGCTTAGGCATTAAATGGGCCACATCCCAAGCACGTATCACGTAATGAGGAGCACCAGTAGAGGTAATAATAATATCAGCATCCACAGCACTTTTCATAAAGCTTTCAAAGGGTACGGCTACTCCGCGAAATTGTTCAGCCAATTCTACCGCTCTTTCATATTTACGATTAGAGACGATCACTGTTTTGACACCATTTCCTACTAGATGCTTTGCCGTAAGTTCACCCATTTGTCCCGCCCCCAGCAATAGCACATTGGAAGCAGATAAATTACCAAATACGTTCTTAGCTAATTCTACAGCGGCATAGCTGACAGATACTGCACTATGGGCGATTCGGGTTTCGCTCCGAACCTTTTTCCCCACAGCAATGGCTCTGTTAAATAACGTGTTGAGTACTGTACTCGTAGTGCCAACGTCCCTGGCTACTGAATAGGCCTTTTTTACCTGACTTAAAATTTGACCTTCCCCTATAATAAGAGAATCGAGACTTGCCGATACCCGAAATAAATGTTCAATACAATCTTCTTCCACATAAAAAAAGAAGTCTTCCATATCAAGAATGCTTTCTGATATTCTCTGCAAAAACTGCTGCATTACCGGAAACCCATCTTCCGCATCATCTACTACCGCATACATCTCTGTACGATTACAGGTAGACAGCAATACACATTCACTAATTTCTTCATATTCATGAAGATGATTTAATGCTGTTTTGATCTTATCCTCAGAAAAAGTAAAACACTCCCGTACATCTACCGATGCGGTTTTATGATTGAGTCCTAGTACAACCAATTGCATTTTTAATCTTAGCCTCCGCCTCTTTTATCTTACCTTCCTTAAGTAAGATAATTACTTCCTGATCCAAGGTTCTTCGCCAGAAGGATTCTCTTTCTTTTGCCGTCGAAAGCTGCTCTTTTATCTGCTCTCGTGCTTTAGCCACCAACTCAAGATAGATTCCATATTCCGGCCCATAACGTTCTTCCAATTCCTCACGTAATTTTTTAGCCAATGCCGGACTTTTACCACCAGTAGAGATCGTAAGCAGCAAATCTCCGTGAGAAATCTGGGATGGTACACTAAAATTGCCAAGCTCAGGTGCATCCGTCACATTTACAAGTGCACCTGCACCCATACCTTCTTCTGCAACCCATTTATTTACTGACTTATTATCGGTAGCACAAATTATCATAAAAAAACCATTAACATCCCCCTGCCGATAAGGCCGAGCAATATGAATAATACTCTTGTCCTCTACTAAAGAAGCTAATTGCTTCGTAAGGGCAGGGCTGACTACCGTAACCAGACCGCCAGCAGCCAAAAGCGCTCCAACCTTACGCTGGGCCACACTCCCGCCGCCAACAACCATACAGAAACGACCACTAATTTGTAAGTTTATCGGATAACAGGGCACATTTTTCACATCCTTCATATTTTAGCATATTTCGCACTAAAAATGTAATATTCCTCTATTAGAAAGTACAAAGATTCACTTTTAATTTTTACCGCTCTGTGCCCTCTATTTGACGTTTACCTTTTAAGCACCACCTGATCCCGATTTTTCTTTTAAGCCGAAATATGCCTCTACTATCTTTTTCACTACAGGCGCTGCAGCAGTAGACCCCTCACCACCTTCCTCCACTAGTACAGCAATTGCAATTTCTGGATTTTGGGCAGGTGCATAGCATGCAAACCAAGAATGAACCGTGCCAGTACCTGTTTCCGCTGAGCCGCTTTTTCCAGCAACCGTTGGAGTAACGCCCTGAAAAACGCCTGCTCCTGTCCCCTTGGTTGTGACAGCCACTAAGCCACTCTTAATAATGTCCCATGTTTCCGTGGTTAAATAAATCCGATGGGCTACTTCTGGCGGGTAACTTCTAACCATCGCTCCATTGTCATCTACAATTTTCTCCACTAACATCGGTCGATAGATTACTCCATCATTAGCAACAGCCATTAATAAAAGTGCTTGCTGCAAAGGAGTTGTTAGATAATATCCCTGCCCAATCGCAGCAATGATTGTTTCTCCAGGATACCATGGCTGCTCATAGGTCTTTTGTTTCCATCCTTCTGTGGGCACTAAGCCTTTTTCTTCCCCTTGCAGCAAAATGCCACTTTTCTTTCCCAAGCCAAAGGTTAATGCATAACTAGCCAAATGATCTATTCCCATACGGCGGCCAAGTTCATAAAAAACAGGATCACTTGACCACGCTAAAGCATCAACAATCGTGAGCCTTCCTAATCCTTCCGTCTTCCAGCCGTAAAATTTCCATCCTCCTAAGATATAAAATCCTTTATCCTCAAACACTTCCTCTTTCGAAACATATCCCATATCTAATGCTGCAGCTGTTGTAATAATTTTAAAAACAGAACCTGGTGGATAGGTACTTTGTATTCCCTTATTTGTAAGAGGATGATCAGGATGATTGATCAAGCTCCCCCAGTTTTTACTGCTAATGCCACTGGCAAATAAATTCGGATCAAAGGCGGGAGAGCTAACCATTGCCAAAACGCCTCCTGTATGAACATCTAACACGATGGCGCTCCCTCCTTTAGCTGGCTGCCCTGTATTACGGCTTATTTCAATCTGCTGCATTAACGCATCTTGTGCAGCTTTCTGTAAATTGCCATCCAGAGTCAAAATTAATCCCTTACCTGATATAGCCTTCTTCTCACCGATCCTTTGCACTTCTTCTCCAAAAGCATTCACCTCAACTTGCAGTCCACCATCGATCCCTCGCAATACATCTTCCCATTCCAGTTCCAAACCATCCTTTCCTATAAAATCTGTAGGCTTATATCCTTGCGCTTTGTGTTTAGCATATTCTTCTTCATTTATACTTCCCAGAAATCCCAGCACATGGGCTGCTAAATCTTTGTATATGTAATGTCTTACAGGCACGGCACTGATGACAACCCCAGCTAAAGTATCCTTTCTCTCTAGAATTTTGGCTTGCAGTACAGGATCAATATCTCGCTTGACAATGATCGGAATATACGGTGACTCTTCCCCATCCTTCAACATTTTTTCAATAGTCTCGGGTAAAACGCCAATCATATTAGCTAATGCAGCTGTCTTTGCAGAATCATAGCTATATTCTGCTGGAATAATAGTAACCGCAAAACTAGGACGATTGGTGACAAGTAAAGCCCCATTACGATCATACATATTCCCTCGCGGGGCTTGCTCTGTAATTTGGTGTATGCGATTTTCTTCTGCTACTTTCTTATATTGTGGACCACGTATTAACTGCATCCAGGCTAAACGCAATATTAAAAGACCAACTACCGCCACGATGACCCATACCATAATATTCATTCTGCGAGACTTTTCAGTAATCCACATAGGTTAACTCCTTCTTAACAGATTGATTTTCGTATACCATAGTATCCCGCAAAACAAAAAAAATAGCCCTAATGGGCTACTTTATAAAACATTACTTACCTGAATAATCTTTTCCAACTACAACTACTGCATCAATTACTTTACCTTCATCCTTTGTAACCTGCAATGAATATTTAAAAGGCAGCGAACTTAATTTATTAACGACTCTACTATCTGTAGTATTAGAAATAACCACTGTATTCTTATACGCATTTGCTGTATTCGTCACACCTGCTACTTCAAATCCGCGGCTACGAAGTATCTCGGCGATTCTATCACCTGCATCCGCCATCCCGCTGGCATTGACCACTTCGACGCTTACTTTATCAGAATTGGCTTTCTTACTGACAGACTTGTCTTTATCTAATGAAGAATCAGTTTTGTCGCTTTTATCAGTTTTATCATCTTTTTTTGATTTATCCGAAGTCGTTTTTTTCTCTTGATCTGCATTTTTAGTTACCTTCGGTGTCTCAACTACTTTCATTTCTTTTGGAATAGAAGTCTCATATTCACTAACATCTTTTTGAGTCGTAGCAACATATTTCTCTTCCATGGTTACACCAAGAGTTTGAGCAACGTGCTTACGAAGAGCCATTACATCAGGGAGCCAATAACTTATCTCATCAATAAATGCTGGTTTCCCTGGAACCATGTCTGTTCTTAAGCCATTTTTTGATGCATCATTCAAAGTTTTAGCAAGATTAAGCATTTCCGTTGTAGACATGTCACTATTTACAACACTATTTACCTCTCGGACAATCCCAGGTATCTTTGTAATAACAGATGGGCTGGCGACTTCCTTCATTAGTGCTTTTAAAAACTTTTGCTGACGCTCAACTCGACCAATATCGCCCTCTTCATCACGATATCGGACATATTGAATGGCCATTCGGCCATCCATGCGTTGGACACCTGGTCGTAAATCAATTACAAATGGACCATGATCATCCCCATTATCATCATAAGGATCGGAATAGTACATCCTTTTTTCCACATCAATGGTTACGCCACCAACAGCATCAATAATCTTTTTAAACCCTGCAATATTAATTGAAATATAATGATCCATTTTAATGCCTAATAAACCTTCAACAGCCTGCTGCGTTAATTTATGACCGCCGTAGGCATAAGCATGGTTAATCTTATCCCATCCATGTCCTGGAATTTTCACCCTCGTATCTCGGGGAATAGAGAGCATTGCAACATCTTTCGTATTTGTGTCAATGGTAACAACAAATAAAGTATCAGAACGCCCGGTATCATCACTACGTTCATCAACCCCCATAACCATAATGTTAATTTTATTTTGAGGAGTTACAATGCTCCCCTTTTCTTTACTTTGTTCTATGCCTCCGCTAAACCAAACATAGGACGCGCCAGCTACTGCTAATACTGCTAATAAAATACCTAGGACAGCAATAACGGATCTTCCCTTACCACGCCTTTGTTCAGCCAATCTTTTCTCCAGTCCTGCCATAGTGCGCAACTCCCTTCTATTACCTGGAAATATTCTCGTATCCCAAGTATTAAATTTAAAAACTACAGATAAAAAATCAATAAACAAGCCTCCGCATGGGAGGCTTGCTATTAAGTATAACAAAATGTAACATAAAAGGTCAAGATTTTTATATTTTACACCCCATAGATATAACACACAAATTCCAATATCAAGAAGGAAGCTTACATAATATCATTAGTTAAAATGCTGACGGGTGCTTATTTAGCAGCGTTAATCCCATTAAATACAACCAGCAATCCAAATTCCACTGGGAAAAGATTCTACGGATGTTACTTAGAGATCACCTGATCTTTTTCTAAATTAAGCAGTACTTTACCATCACCAGGTGCAGCAAAAAATATTCCTGAGTTAGTAACCCTTCTACTCATTATACTATCTTTGCAATTAAATTGTTTTTAAGCAGAAAAAATATCTGTCGAGCCATTGCTCGACAGATATTTTTTTATTTCTTAGGAAATTTACTATCAATTAATGGCCAAACTTCCGGCTGCTCTTGACCTAATCGCCATAGCGCAATACCAGCGGGATTGTATTTTGCAATAATATCCAACTTAGCGGCTATGCTTTTATCATTTTCAAACCAAACCTCATGATCTTTGTAAGAAAAGTGAGGTGCTTGCACTTTCTCATCATACATAATTTTAGCACCATGCTGTTCGGCCCGTACAATTGCATCTACATAGGTTATGGTTTCCCCTTCTTTACCAACCCAGTCATAACCGTATAAGCCAACTCCAATGATTACTTTCTGTGGTCCACCGCAATTATCAATGGCATATTTAATATTTTTCTCATACCAATCAATTGGCGCAATAGGACCTGGATTAGAGGTGGACCAATGATTATCATAGGTCATAATCTGCAGAAAATCAGCATTCTTAGCTAGTTCAGGATAATTATAAGCTCCCGATACATCCTCTGCTACGTCAACCTGAGGAAACACGGATATGATTACTGTTTTATTTAAGGCCTGCATTTTTGGATACAACTCTGCCATAAAACTAGTTAAATTATTTCGCTGAGCTGGCGGTAATAATTCAAAGTCAATATTAATACCATCATATTGCTTTTCTTGAACTAGTTTTACAATATTATTGATCGCTTTACTGCGAACCTCGGGATTACCTAGTAATTCTTCGGTAGAACCAGTTTTATTGGTAATCAAAGGATACATTCTAAGTTTTAGATCTCGAGCAGTATCATATACCAGCTGGCTGTCTTTTGCTTCAACATTACCATCCTTGGTCGCCTTATACCAAAACGGACCAACACCAGTCATACTTTTAGCAAAGCTTTTCATACTTGGGAAGGAACCTGTCTTATCCGGTGTTCCTGGCCAAGGGTTTTCATAATAGCCAATGATCATTCTAGATGGCATCATCATTTTCCCTGCTCCATTAACTCCTGGATTATCTGTAGAATCCGGCATACCCGGCAGTGGTTTAGGTGCTGGACTATTACTGCACCCTGTAATTCCGACTACCATTATTACAAAACATAGCAGTACAATACTAGTTACAATCTTTGAATAACGCAATATTGTCACCCTTTCCTAATGCTATACTAAGTACAGTCTAAAATGCAGCATTTATAAATTCCATTCTGCTTTTTTTCTGCCTTACTCATAGTATTGGCAAGAGCAATTTTCTTATTCAAAAAAAATATTAATACACCTCATAATCATAAGAAACAAAAGAGACGGTGCCAAAAAGGCACCATCTCATCTCATTTCTTCTCTAGATTAATCATCATAATTTTTAGTATAAGCAACTTGCAGTACTTCATCTGGTAATTCATTCTCCCAGCGTGCTACTACTACAGCAGCTACACAGTTACCAATCAAATTACAGGCTGTACGAGCCATATCCAAGATACGATCAACACCCAAAATGATGCCAATACCTTCTACTGGTAGCCCAAAAGCCGCTGCAGTACCCGCAATAACGATGAGAGATGCACCTGGAACTGCTGCAATTCCTTTGGTTGACATCATTAATGTAACTAACATCAGCATTTGTGTAGAAAGAGGGAAATCAATATGATACACCTGGGCAATAAAGATAACTGCTAATGCACTATATAATGTAGAGCCATCCAAATTAAAGGTATAGCCTGTCGGCAACACGAAAGTAACAATGTGCTTTGGTACACCAAATTTTTCTAATTTTTCCATTGCAATTGGCAATGCTGCCTCACTGGATGCAGTGGAAAACGCAATGAGAATCGGTTCTTTAATGGCTCGTAATAATTGAAAGAAATTCATCCGAATAATTACGGAAGCACAAGCTAATAATAGCGTAATAAATAACACTAAGGCAAAATACAACGACCCAATTAGCTTAGCCAATGGAATCAGCATTCCAAGACCAAATTTTCCTACCGTAAAAGCAATTAGAGCAAAAACACCGATAGGAGCTAATTTCATTACATACCAAGTAAACTTAAACATAATTTCAGCGACGCTGATAGCTAATGTAACTACTGGCTTACCCTTTTCTCCCATGGAAGCAGCTGCTACACCGAAGAAGGTAGAAAATAAGATAATTTGCAGCATATCACCGCGTCCCATAGCATCTACCACATTGGTTGGCACAATATTAACCAACATTTGCGTCATATCAATGGTCTTTGTCGCTGCTGCTGCGGCAGAAGCAACATCCGCACCTGTTGCAATCGCAACGCCTGCACCTGGCTGGAAAATATTCGCCACTGCCAGACCAACAAAAAGAGCTAACGTTGTAGCAACTTCAAACCAAATAATAGCCTTTGCACCTAAACGGCCTAGCTTTTTAAAGTCCCCAGTACCTGCAATACCCATAATTAGTGAACTAAAAATCAAAGGTACTACAATCATTTTAATCATACGAATAAAAGTGTCACCAACAGGCTTTAATGCTTGTCCATAGGTAGGGAAAATGTAGCCAAAAACAACACCAAGTATAAGAGCAATAAAAATTTGAGTTGTAAGTCCTACTCCTTTTTTGTTTTTCTCCATGAGTTGATCCTCCTCTTAAGTATAATTGTCTAAAAGTCTCTTCCATATATACACTCTTTAAAACTATTACAGTATATCAGCTGCGCTTATAAAAAGATACCCTAATTGCATTATATTCAGTCTTTTCTACCACAACAAATTCTGTCAATTTTATACACTATATTACTTTATCCGTATTTGATGGTTGTACTAAAAAAACTCAGAATTTTGCAAATAAGACAGACAAAATGAGAACATTGCACTATAAAGCCAGAGAACCCTGTTTTCTAGGAAAAAGCCCATTATACATTCTCTATACTAAAATGATATAATGTTTACAACTACATTTTATTCAAGTAGTAAAGGGAGTGTGTTGATAATTGAAAAAAGATCTTATGCAAGCCATGCCTCCACTTGACGGTCATGCTGTAAAAACGCTGGAAGATGCACTTAGTAAATCCCCTAGCAAAATCATTCGCTTAGAGATTAATAACACGATTTATCAGCTTTCCCGGGAAGGTCATTGGTTCAAAATTTCACTGCTTACTAAAAAACTTACAGTGAAGCGATCAACAATTTTTCAAACCCTGACTGAAATCTATAATCAAATTATCCATGGTCATAATTGGCGTATAGCTACCAATTATTGATTTATAAGAGTACAGCTTTTCGTAGACAGCATAAACTAATAGTACTTTCTAAAAAAATAATCCCTCTTTACAGAGGGATTTTTATTATTTTCTATCAAGAGTCTTATAAATATCTAAAAAATTCTGCAGGACTTGGGCAGTCAATCCCCAAACAACATGATTGTTATGCTTATAAAATAAAACCTGGTATGTTTTACGCGCCCGCCATTCTTCTGAATATCCTGTAACCAGTGAAAAAGGAAAATCAGCTAAAGGTCTTGTTCCCATTTCCATGTGGGCAACAATTGGTTTATGAGCAAGTAAAAATTCTAAAGGTATGGTAAACACTTCTGCAACTTCATCCTGGCTAGGTACAATCGGTTTATGTGGCGAAAGATAACCTACATAAGGATGCAGCCTTACTCCTATAGGGCTTATGATTTCGTCTAATGCTCCTAAAATTTTAATTTCCGCTGCTTTTATAGAAAGTTCTTCTTGCGTTTCCCGTACAGCAGCAGCTAAAGCTGATCGATCTTCCTTTTCAATTCGTCCTCCTGGAAAACAAATCTCTCCAGGCTGCCAAGATAACTGCGCAGAACGTACTTCAAATAACACAGCTGGTTCACCATCCTGAAAGATAAGAGGCACAAGCACTGCTGCAGAAAAGAATTCATTATAAGCAGCAGTTTTTCCTTTTACATTAACATCTAACGCTTCTGAAAGTTCCCTACATATAGCATCCATTACTAGCCCTCTCCTATCCAATCAGCATTTTTAGCTTTACTCATCTATCGCTTTATACCTACCAAGGAAGTAACCATTGGTTATTTCTTATCTACATTAGAAGATATCTCTATCTTTCCCTCAAGGCCGGGGGTAATAATCATCTTGCCATCTAATGTAACGATTACGGCTTCATTGCCAGGAAATTGTTTTAGCAGTTCTAACCCCTTTTCTACTCCTAGAACAAAAATAGGTTTACTCAAAACATCTCCATAGGTAGAACTAGAATTAACCATCGTCACACTTGACACTTCCCTTGGCTGCCATCCTGTCCGTGGATCTAAAATATGTGAATATCGTATACCATCCTTCATCATAAACCGCTGATAATCTCCTGATGTCTCCATAGTATCCCACTCCGTTAAAGCCAGCTTAGCACTAATGCCATCTGGATCTCGCGGATGCTGTATACCGATTCTCCATGGTTTACCATCAGGCTTATTACCAATAACTCGTACATCCCCACCAGCATTTACTAGAGCAGATGTTATTCCTTTTGCTTTCAGTAGTTCAACAGCCTGATCAGTAGCATATCCTTTGGCAATAGCACCTAAATCAAGCATCATGCCCACCTTGGGCAAATATATTGTATTAGCAGCCGTATCTACCTCAACCAAATGATAATTCACCAATGGCAAGACTTCATCAATTTCAGCCTGACTTGGTACATACTCGCCCTTATGACCAATTCCCCATAATTTCGTAAGGGGGCCAACGGTGATATCAAAAGAACCACCAAGCTTATCCGCTACATCCTGAGAAAATTTAATAATTTTTACCAATTCAGGGTCAACAACAACCCTTTGCTTACCTGCCATTTGATTAATTTTGGAAACTTGACTATTATCATCATAATTATTCGTTAAAGCATGCAAGTGCTGGAACTCAGCGAAAGCAGACTTTACTGCCTCTTCCGCTCCCGGACCATAAGCAGTAATTTCAACAATTGTATCCATAAGAAATTGTGTCTCCTTATAAACCTTTGATGAGCTCGTCCTGCCAAAGCATCCCGAAACAAATAATGCTGTAACAACAACAATAACAATCATTACTGATAATCTTCTATTCATTCATTCACCTTCCTGTCATTCACATTCATCCTCATATTCAATATGATCTATTACTATATCTCTATAAATAGGTTTATCCTGTACTCTATATTATAGTACAATTCTTTATGTTCTTATGGAAAACCTTCAATACTCTTCAAAAGAACATAAAGGTATCTCGCAAGATGAATCATAATATCTCATCGCGCCCACTGATGATACTTCCTTATCTAAGCTTGTAAACTCTAATAAAGTAAAAAGCACTCATTTTCATGAGTGCTTTTTAATTAACCAGCAACTATCTATCCTCCCAGGCCGTTTC
>CAMKSY010000016.1 GCA_946415545.1 uncultured Pelosinus sp.
GATAGATGCTTCCGTAGCTCCCCCCAATGCGAATAAAGTGCAATTCTCAACCATCTTTTTTAACCTTTCCGGAATATCCAAACCAATCCAATCACCTGAAAGCATCGCCGCACGCAACGGCAGGTGATCTATTTTCCCGCTTTCCGCAGCTACTAACAGCATATCGAGTAAAACAGGTGCTGAATTCCACAGGGTAATCTGATATTTTATAATAGCATTCAACCAACACGCCGCATCCCGGTAACTGTCTTCTGCAATGGTAACAACCGTACCGCCTGCACTTAGCAGACCGAATATGTCATATACAGAAAGATCGAAATCCAAAGATGATACAGCTAAAATACGCTCTCCCTTACCGGCCTTACAACGGGTGTTAATATCTGAGATTGTATTCCATGCTCCATGATGATGAATTTCAACGCCTTTCGGTTCTCCTGTAGAACCCGAAGTAAATATAATGTATGCCAGATCCTCTCCTGCAGTATTCTCCAGTTGAACTAAGCATTGATATTCCGCTGCATCGGCAATATTCATTACGACAGCATTTTTTGGCCATTCCATCGTATTCTGCCGTATTGTATCGGTTAAAACATATTGTATACCGGCTTTTCGATAAATAAGGTCACGTCTTACATCCGGCTGGCTAATGCTAACAGGCACATAGCAGGCTCCAGCGGCCAGTATTCCAAAGGTTGCTTCGATCTGCCCAGGTCCGCGGGGAAGTGTTATAGCAACGGTATCGCCTTTTTTTACACCCTTTACTTTTAGCATAGAAGCAATTTTCAGAGCATTGGCAGAAAGTTCTCCATAGGTAAGCTTCCTGTCTGAACCGCTGTCTATCACTGCAAGGTCCTCAGGTTTTTTTGCCGCATATTCAAAAAATGGTGTATGTATGCATTGTTTCAGCATTGGCAATGGTAATGCAGCTTCTTGTTCCCTTCTTTGCCGCTGGGTAAGCGGCAGGACATCCGGCATCTCCTGCCATGCCTCGTCACAATCTGCCAACTCTTTTATCAATTGCACATAGGAACCAAACATTTCATCAATTAAACCTGCGGGAAACAACTGCTCTACAGCATCCCATGCCAGCAATAAGCCGTCATCCTCTTCATATAACTGAAAATCAAGCCATACCTGGGGTGTCTGGGAAATCATATAGGTAAGGTTACCGAAACTTTGACGGCACTCCTTATTCAGAAGGGGTGTTCCCAGGTTGCACGCAAAAACAACCGGCGCAAAATTGCTTTCCCCAGAATGAATTTTCGCCATATCACGTTGTATTTGTACACCGGAATAGGATGCATTCGCTACAATTTCATGAAATTGTATTTGCATTGCCCGGGCGCGTTCCTGAAAGGACTGCGGCTTTGTGCAGTCAACGGGCAGCAATAATAAATTTGTAAAGTCAGCAACAACGTCTTCTACACCTTTTTCTCCCGTTTGACGATTAAACAGCGGCACATTAATCAAAAACCGTGAATTGGCACTCCACCTGTCAAGTACCTCTGCATAACCGGTTAAAAGCACCATGGCTGGTGTTATCTGGTATGCAGCAGCATATTTTTGCAGGAGATTCCATTGCGGTTTCGCTAAAAAGTACGTCCTGCGCCTGAATACAGGATTCTGTATTGTTTCGGGCTTTCTGCTTAAGGGCAGTTCAGGCGCCTTGGGCATATGCCCTATTTGCTCCTTCCAATATTGCGCAGCTGTTTCCTGCTCTCCGGCACGGCGCTTTTCCTCACATGTTAAGTACCGGGCAAAGCTCCATTTTTCAGGTGCTGCTGGTTTAGCCCCACGGACATAAATTGCGGCTAAATCCCGCAAAAGAATGTGCAGGCTTTGCACGTCAGCCACAAGTAAATCAATATCAAAATGAAGCCGGGTATAACTGCCTGGCAGCAAGCTAAGTTCAAGACCGGCAACCTCACCTTTCTCCACATTGAAACGCCGGTGAGACAACCGGTCGCGTATACGCTTTAGTTCCAGTGCAGCCTCTTCCTCCGGGTAAAAACGCAAATCGTGTACCGGCAATTCTTTTTTAAAGGGAACTTCCAGCACTTCCTGCCGGCCATCGGTCAAGAATCTCGCCCGCAGCATAGAATGATGCATCAATAATTTTTCCCAGGCAAATTTCAGGCGATTAGACTCAACATCCCTGCCATCTATCTCCAGATAGGCATGGCACCCTACTCCGCCAAGAGGTTGGTCATCACGCCGTCCAATCCAATATGCATATTGAACATCAGTCAAGGGAAAAGGCCCCTTCATATCCTCCGGTTCTTCCAGGATTACAGCCTCTTTATGTGCTGCTGAAAAGTCCGTATTGTTTTTTTGCAATAAAGACCGCCAGTTACTGAGCCGCGGCGCAGCAATTAATTCAGCAAACGTGACTGGCCATCCCTGCCGCCGCCACTTGTTTACCATCCTCATAATTTGCAGGGAATCCAAGCCAAGTTCAATTAAATTGCCCTCTTCATCAAGTTCCACTGTCGGAGGCAGCATGGCCTTAATTTGCTTTTTCAATTCTTCATAACATAATGAATACGAATAGTCCGGAGTTTTTGCAGTATTTGTCCAGTTTTTCATTACATTCATTCCTCCCTGGGCTTGTTCCCGGTCTTTACCTCCCGCATCCCGCCTTATGACGGGAGACACAGCAATTGCCTGGAATAACTGCTTAACTTTTCACGGGTCTCTTCCAGTTCCCGGGATGGCACGGACATTTCGACGATTCCTGCACCCGTATGGAGCCATGAACTTTTATCCTTTTGAAAAATAGTCCGTAAGACCAAGGCAGCATCCATTGCACCGTCGCTGTCAAACGTCATTACGCAGCCGCTGTAGATACCGCGGGGATGAGACTCGAATCTTCCAATCGCATCAATCGATTCTTTTTTGGGAATGCCTGAAGCCGTTACAGCAGGAAAAAGAGCGTTAAAGGCATGCCATGCGTTTAAGCCAGGTCTAAGTTTTCCTTTCACTCTTGAAGCAATATGCTGGACAGTCCCCCTGCTTACTACTGACATAAAATCACTCACGGCAATGGTTTCATCATCACAAATACCCCTTAGTTCTTCAAAAGCCATTTTTACGGAAACCGCATGTTCAGCAATTTCTTTTGGATCTTGTAAAAGTTCCTCCCTAAGCTTCCTTGCTTCTTCTTCATTGCCGCCATTTGCCCTCGTTCCGGCAAGCGGCTGCGTGCTCGTCCATCCCCGGCCGTCTACTTCAACAACCGTTTCCGGACTAAACCCCGCCGCCTTTAAGCCATTAAAACTAAGAAGAAATGATCTTGCAGGAGAGTTGATTTTTCTGCCTGCAACATAGCTCGCAGCCATATCAAGTTCCTGGTTCAGCGGGATTTTTCGGGATAAAATCACTTTTTGGTATTTGCGGTCCTGAATTTCCTTCACAGCATCTGCCACGATTTCCATGTATTTTTCAGCACCGTAGGTATTTACCCACGGTACTTCCAGTCTTTTCCCGTTCACTCTTCCGGCAAGACTATTTTCACGGTTCTTGCTATAGATACCGTCCGATAGTTTTCTTACCAATCTGCCAATCTCTTCTAAGTCCTCCTGCCGCAAGGTTCTTAAAAGAATGTTACCTTTCCCAAATCGCACTTCAACTTCCGGAATAAATAGTTTTAGAAGCTCCTTACCTTCAGACAGGAGTGATAGGTTGTGATTATAACGAGCCAGTCCAAAATTAGCAGTTCCATAAGCACGCCAATTTTTAAGCGAAACCGACGAAAAAGCCCGGTAAATGGTTTCACTTAATATTTCATTGTCAAACTGCAGTGACTTACCATCCATTTTCAGGGTTGTGTATTCAGAATCAACGGACAGTAGGGCATGTATTCCCATACCCAAAGATAGCTCTTCTCCATTTTCATAAAGAAGATAGTCTTCCCAAAGCCCGGACTCTGCAATTTCCGCTGCTGTCAAATGAACATCTCCAGCAAAACCAATAACCTCTTCCATATATTCCATTGGATGTCTTTCCCCCTTATCATCAAATTCTACCGCCATCTTTCTGAGTTTTGTTTTATCAACTTTTCCAACACTGGTAAGAGGCCAACAATCAATACTTTCAATTTGATCCGGCATTTTATAGCGTGCAACGCCTCTGCCATGCAAAAATTTATGAATCGCAGCAAGACTGATTTCCCGGTTGTCAGTGATTAAATACGCGCAGCTTCTTTCGCCAAGATTTTTATCAGGCACAGCCACCAATGCAGCATCCTTAACCCCGGGATATGTGCATAGGTACGATTCGACTTCAGCCGGCATGATCTTTTCTCCCGCCCGGTTGATTTGTTCTTTTATGCGTCCGCCAATTTGTATGTTCCCATCCGGTGCCATTCTCGCCTTGTCCCCGGAACAATAAAAACCGTCAGGGGTAAAGCATTTTTGATTCTGCTCGGGCGCCCTGTAATACCCCCTAATTGTATAAGGTCCTCTCACGAGAAGTTCGCCATATTCTCCTGCTGCAACATCATTTCCATCGGAATCTACAATTCGTATTTCATCATCAGGTGAAAGCGGACGTCCCTGGCAGCTATGGATGATATCATCGGGATCACCAATAGAAGTGCAGCAAATCAAGCCCTCCGCAATACCAAAAACTTGCTGGAGCCGGCAGCCCATTTCCGGCATGATACGTTTTGCGAGGTTTTCATCCAGCATGGAACCACCTACCTGAAGAACTTCAAGGCTTGAAATGTCACATGAGGTATCCCACTCCAGGACTTCCAGCCACAAATTGACTAAAGCCGGAACCAGCGCGGTAATTGTCACCTTCTCTTTCTCAATGAGAGGAAATGCTTCGTCGCAGCTTGTAGTCTTGCACAAAACAACCTTGCCACCGGCGGAAAAGGTCCCGAGAATCCCCGGGCAGCAGAGAGGAAAATTATGAGCAGCCGGTAAAACGGCAAGATAGACGGTCTGCGGGCTCAATTGGCAGCGTGCTGCAGCAGCTTTTGCATTATAGGCGTAGTCCGCGTGGGTTCTTGGAATCAATTTGGGTGTACCCGTTGTGCCGCCGGATAAGAGTAAAAGAGCCGTATCACGGTATGAAGGGGATTCCAGGTCTGTCTCAGGTTCGCTGATATCAGCAAGGCAGAGACTACCTTTACTGTCACCATCTGTTATGACAAACTTAACAACAGGATGCTTTCTTACCAGCTGATCCGCCATTTTTTTATAATCAAAGCCTTGAAATGTTTCGGGAATAATATACGCAATTGGTTTGGCAAGGCTAAAAATTCCGTCCAGTTCGGCTTCTCTGTGCGCGGGCAGTGCCAGGACCGGCAAAGCTCCAATACGAAACAAGGCAAAGCAGGTAAGAACAAAAGATATGCGGTTTGGAAGCTGTATAACCACATTGCTGCCTTTTTTGATCCCCATATGGAAAAAGCCGGAGGCCAATTCATCAACCCTACGATCAAGTTCCCGATATGTAAGCTTACTGCCATCCTCAACAAGCGCAACCCGATTCTGATATTTTTCAGCCCATAATTGCAAGTGCTGTCCCAGAGTCAGCCGCTCCCAATAGCCAAGTTGTTCATATTTCATTGCAGCGTGCTCAAACCATTCCTCGTTTACTTTCATACGCTCCCCCTTAATTATATTTGAGATTAATAATCAATATCGCTATCGTTTTTTATTTTACTTAACCATTGTTTCTTTTTCTACCCCAAAAAGGAGCTGTTCATATCTCTAAAAGGATTATCGGCAAAATATGGTAAAATGCCCCTGAGGAAATGAAACATCTCCACAGGGGCATTTTACTCTTCAAGAAATTTTTCCCGGACTCACACCATATTTTTTACGAAACGTTTCAATAAAATGACTAATGTTCGTATATCCTACCATGCTGGCGGCTTCCTTTACCTTCATCCCTTTTCCCGCCAAAAGTTGTTTTGCCTTTTCCATTCTCCTGTCTATTACATAGCTATAGATTGGCTTACCATATACTTCTTTAAAACCCGCTTTTAATTTGTATTCATTAATGTATACCATTTTTGACAGCTCCGGAATCGTCATAGGCTCGGCAAAACATTCATCCAATAGCCCCTTTACCCGCTGCAGTCCTTTTATATCTTCCCGGGAAAGCTTGATTGCTGGCGCTCCTTTTCCTTTTTCCCTGACCATTTCATTAAGATATACCGCAATTAATTCCAGAATTTTTCCTTCTACATACAAGTTTTTCGGTATTCCGCTGTAAGGACAATTTAAAATCTGCCTGACAAGCTCCATAACAGATGCGGTGATCCTGTGTTTTTTGCAGGCAGGCTGACCGCCTTTCATGTCTTGAATGACATCTGCCGTCTGGAAACAATCAAGAACCGATGCATACCTGTCCGGATGCAATTTAATACTTACTCCCCTGTACCTCAAGCCGGGTTCGTACCTACCGCTGCAATAGATAGCTCCGGCGGGAAAAATACAACTTTCATCTCTTTCCATGATAAAGTGATCCTGCCTTCCTCCCACTCCCCATTGAAAAGAGTCTCCCAGGTGAAAGGTCATTTTTAAGCTATCATCCTCAGACGTAGCTTTCATCGTAATTCCCTTTTGGAATAAAAAATCATAGACCATCACTGCTGTAGACTGGCCCACAGAATTCTTTTTCAGATATCCTGTGCCGCATTCTTCCGGGAGAGTATATATTGCCTCTCCCAAACGATGGTTTACAATTCTGGTGACCTCACTGCATATACTGCATGCCCCGTCCTGGGGATTTATCGTATTATACCTCCCCTTGTAAAGCTCTTTCATTTTACTTCCCCACCTCCTGTCTTTCGTCAGCACTTTCTTTTTGCAGGAATATTATGTATAAAAAATATTTTCAATTTTCTCAAACTGCCGGGAAAGGAGATTTCGGTATAGATTCTCTCCTACAGATGTACAATTCTTTCGCAGGTATGCACAAGAAACTCATAGTCATGGATAATGACAAATATCCCTGTCCCTTTTCCTGAGACGTTCTACATTATGACAGCCTCTTACAGCATGCAAAAACAGCACATCATAATGCTGCGTTCTATATAACATCCTTACTACTTCGCCTTATATAATTGATAATCATTTTCATTTGCTTTTGTGTTCTTATTATATCTGATATAGCAATTTTTGGCAACCATTTCCATATAATAAATAAAAATATCCCCATTCGCAGTTTCATTTTTCTGCAAACAAGGATATTTTTTACTAAGATTTTATTTTACCAAATGCGAAATCGTCCTAAATGCATCGGAACCTGCCTGGTAACAAAGTTCAAACAAAATTGATTCTACGGTAGTAAGAATAGCACCTTCATGTTTCATTCGCTCAAATGCGATTTCATAATCAATTCTAGCCCGAGACCCTACAGCATCGGCACATACAATCGGCTGAAATCCAAGAGCTTTTAAGTCAATTACTGTCTGCAATACACAAATATGAGCCTCAATTCCTGCAATGATAACATTTTTACTGTTCCGATCATGAAGTTCCTTGACTAACACCTCATTGCCGCAGCAACTGAATGTAGTTTTGTCATGGTATTCTGAAAAGTATGGACGCAATTGTTCAATTGTATTTCCCAATCCCTTCGGATATTGCTGCGCAGCCATGATCGGAACCTCTAAAGCTTTTAGCCCTTCTATAAGAGTCGTTATTTTCTTAACTATAATTTCACCGCCAACAATATACGGAAACAGTTTTTCTTGCATATCCACCATCAAAAATTGAGATTTTTCTTTTTCCAAACGCATATTTTTCCCCCTCTTTAAAAAATGATAGACCTTCCAATACCATTTTTAACTGAAAATCAATAACTACTTTAGTTAATCAATCTACAAGCTGTTAACGGTATCTGACATACTGCTGCATAAATCTTACTTTCTTATTAGCTATTATTTGAAAAAAGTCCTTTATTAATACTTTATCTTTTTTTATTTACCAGCTTTTCAGTACTATTTCTATAAAATCTTCTATCTTGTAATTATAATTTGTATCTTTTAGTATATAACTATACAAATACCTAAGAGGAGCTGACGAAGATGAAAATAGTTATTGTTGGTGGTGTTGCCGGCGGAGCTAGTGCAGCAACTCGCCTAAGACGATTAAACGAACAAATGAATATTGTACTATTTGAAAAAGGCGAATATATATCCTTTGCCAATTGCGGCTTACCTTATTATGTGGGAGAAATCATCCGAGAAAAAGAACAGCTTGTCGTACAAACGCCTGAAGCAATGAAACTGCGCTTTAATATCGATGTACGGGTTTCTAGCGAAGTCATAGCAATTAATGCCGAGGAAAAAGAGCTGGAAATTCATGATCTTAAGAACGGAACTCGTTACAAAGAGTCTTATGACACATTGATACTTTCCCCAGGGGCTACTCCTATCAAACCGCCTATCCCAGGTTTAAATGGTGATAACGTTTTCACATTGCGAAATATTCCTGATACCTATGCAATAAAAGATTTTATTGATCATCGCAAGCCTAAAAGAGCCATTGTTGTAGGCGGAGGATTCATCGGCATTGAATTAGCAGAGAATCTGATAGAAAGAGGTATTAAGGTGACTCTGGTAGAACTCGGTAACCAAGTAATGGGACCTCTTGACTTTGAAATGGCAGCCTTAGTACATCAATACTTAAAAGAAAAAGGAATGGAGATTTATTTAGAAGATGGTGTCACTTCAATTCGGCATGAGAAGCATTATTCGATCGTTTCTCTAAATGATAAAACAGAACTAAAAGCAGATATGATTTTACTCGGTCTTGGTGTAACTCCTGATACGACACTAGCTCAAACCGCCAATCTAGTAATAGGAAAGAGAGGAGGAATTCAGGTAGATAAAAGCTTAAGAACCTCAAATGCCGATATTTACGCTGTAGGGGATGCTATTGAAGTCATTGACTTTGTTAACGGCAAGCCAACACTCATGCCCCTGGCGGGTCCCGCAAATAAGCAAGGGCGAATTGCGGCAAATAGCATTTGTGGAATTAAGGATGAATATCGTGGTACCCAAGGAACCTCAGTCTTAAAAATATTTGACCTAACCGTATCCTCTACAGGAAATAATGAAAAAACCTTAAAAACTTTAAATATCCATTATGAAAAGTCATATACTCATTCCTTATCTCATGCCGGTTACTATCGTGGAGCTACTCCCATTTCTTTAAAAATTCTTTTCTCACCAACGGACGGAACCATCCTGGGTGCCCAAGCAATCGGCTATACAGGAGTAGAAAAAAGAATCGATGTAATTGCTACTGCCATTCGTGCTCAAATGACGGTTTATGATTTAGAAACCCTTGAATTATCCTATGCCCCTCCTTATTCTTCAGCAAAAGATCCTGTTAATATGGCAGGCTATGTCGCCTCGAATATATTAAAGCGCGAACATGAAATTATCCATTGGCATGAAATCAGCAATTTGGATAAAACAACTGCTCTGCTAATTGATGTGCGCACTCCCCAAGAATTTTCTTTGGGAACGATTCAAGGAGCTCTAAACATTCCTCTCGACGAACTACGAGACAGAATGCAGAAAATACCTAAGAATAAAGAAATAATCCTCTTTTGCCAGGTAGGGCAAAGAGGATATGTAGCTTACCGAATACTGATTCAAAATGGCTATACCAACGTAAAAAATGTAAGCGGCGGTTATAAAACCTATTTAGCAGCTGTACAAGAACAGTCCAATCGAGATGTTTTTCGTTATGAGGAACTGCATAACGAATAAAGCATTGTTCAACGGTCCCTTTCATAAATTACTGTGACTACATCTGCCAGCATCCTTTCAAATTCAGAAATATAGCGAAAAAAAAAGTTCCGTTTTCACGGAACTTAGCTGCCCTTCCCAAGACAACTCACAACATAGCAAAGGATAATGAAAGTTTGGATCATATGTTAGCTATTCCGTACCCAGATACGAAACAGTCACATAACAAGTAAAAATCTCCCGACCACTGCTGGTCGGGAGAAACAATTAAGAGCATCATAGCTATACTTATAGAAAATCCTAGCGAAAATTTGCGCTAGGATATAAGTACAATACAAAATTTGCTGTGCACTTAATCCCCTCCCCATCTCTCGTGGGTAAAAAACGGTGATTGTCAAATAGGCAGTTCTCCTGGCTCTGGATCATCGCTTACCCAAACCTTCCCAAGACGGTTGTCTCAGTGGTATACCTTGGGTTTACTCCTCATTACAGTGGCGGGACCGCGCCGGCATTCAACCGGACTTCCCTATTAAGCCCCTTGGGGCACCTATCTCAACATATGGAATTTTATAACATTGATATTAGTAACTGTTTATATAATAACACTTTATTTTACTATGCACAAGTCTATAATTTATATTTATTACATTTTCGAATCGATAGGATGCAAATATACCATAACGAAAGATTCGCTTCAATGTTTTATAACGAATCCTGGTAAATGGCAGCAACAGTTTCCCTACTCGCTTCAATTGGCGCCATACTTAAAAGCAGTTCCAAGCTAGGAGTTTCAAAAGCAAGATCTGTTAAGCGGGCTACATCACTGTCAACAAAACCTTCTTCGCGTAAGCTTTGCTTCATGCCATGTTTTTTAAGCCACTTTTTTAAACCAATATATGCTTCCTCCGCTTCCCTTCCTTCCCCTTTTAAACCAGGCACAATAGGTGCCAAGATATTCGCCAAAATAGCGGCTTTAGCTGGATAGATATGTTTTACTACTGCAGGTAATAGTACTGATAAACCCGACCCATGAGGCAAATCGGCTTTGACACCACTTAGAGGATGCTCCATGGCATGAGTAAAGTGCAGCAATCCATTGTCAAAAGAAGCCCCTGCAATCATCGAAGCATATAATAAATAATAGCGGGCCTCTAAATTCTTAGGGTCTTCTTGCGCCAATGGCAAATAATGAGTAACAAGTGAGATGACTTCGCGAGCCAGCGTTACAGCATATATATTCCCCAGCTTCGTGGTGGCTGCTTCAATAGCATGATTAACAGCATCAATGGATACATAGGCAGTCTGCTCTGGCGGCAAAGTAGTCATAAGTGCTGGATCATCAATAGAATATAGAGGATATAAGCACTCATAGGCAAGAACTGGTTTATATTCTTTCTCCGGTATACTGACAACAGCAAAGCGATTTGCTTCCGTTCCAGTTCCGTGTGTCAAATTAATAGCAATAATTGGTACAGCCTTTTCTGGCATAAAAGTATATTCATACAACTCTCGTGCAGTTTTACCTGGATTGGCTATTAAAGCAGCTACACTCTTTCCTGCGTCAATAGGGCTTCCTCCCCCAATAGCGATAACAGCTTGCGCTCCAAATTCCAGCGCTGCACTTGCCGCTTCGTCAACTTGATCAACCGTTGGATTGGATGTAACTTTACTATACAGCACTGGCAGGATATTGACAGCATCCAATGCTTTTTTCACATGCTCCCAAGCACCAGATTTGATGTGCGAGCCCCTTCCAGTAACTACAATCACCTTATTAATTCCCTTTTCAGATAAAGTTTTTGCAATGTCGGTCATTTTAGTAATGGCACCAATACCAAAATATACGGTTGTTTTAGTACGAATTTCAACAATTTGAGCTAAATCAATCTCTTTTCCCCACATGTACATCCCCACCTTTTCTGATTTTGAGTTTATGTATATTGCCAGTATAGCGTACCCCTAATGCAAAAACAATAAATTTTTGTGAAAAAAATAACAATTTTATTGTAAACAGAGCCCCTGCGCCAAATGACGAGGGCTCCCTATACATTGCTACCTTATTTATGCCCTGGGCAGATATCACCAGTTAAGCGGTCTATCCATGTCAACTGCCGATAGTTGATTTTTTCATATTCATCCGCTTCAGTGATTTGCTCCATACAATCATTACATATCTTTTGTCCAGCTGCCTCAATGAGCGTTGCTGGTATTCCCAAACGTCTTAATCGGCTGCTTCTGTCTTCTACTTCAATATCCTGTATATCTACAGCCTCATCACTGATCACGATGAGTCCTGTATCTCCATGAAAACTAGGGTCGCTGCGCACAGTACTATTTTTATTGCAACGCACTGCCAAAGATTTATATTTTTCAATAACCCGATAGTCTATATTTCCATTGATGATCAGCTTGTCCGCTCTTGGATCTTCTAGAGCCTGAAGGATTTCTGAATAAATCCCCTTTTCTCGTACTTGGGCTGTGGTTAATTTCTTTATGATTCGTTCTCGAAATTCCCCCAGGAACTGTACTTTTTCATCATATTTTAATTCAGGTGCTCCATGCAGCCCCACTAATAAAGCCTGCTCGACTTTATCTTTCTGCACCATTCTGCTAATATCTTTTGATTGGTCTTGGCTATCGATAACGATCCCTCCTAACGCTGCTGACATAATGCTATAGAAAACTATATCATATTTTTGTATTCAATTCCAATTTTAAACGAGCTGCAAGAAAAATGTGCATATTTTTAAGACATAAATGGATTGAACTACAGAGTCGCAGAGAACACTGAGAAACGATAAATTAGGGTTAAAAGACCTCTGTGTTCTCTGCCAACTCTCAAATTAAGAAGATGGCAACGATCGTTGTTACAAAAAGACCAATCATTACTGGCAGTAGATTACGCCGTGCTAATTCAAAAGGACTCACATTACAAATTGCTGCAGCGGCGATTACACTCCAAGGAATTAAAGTCCCACCGCCAGTGAAAATGGCAGCGATTTGCCCTAATGCTGTCAAAGTTCCTATCCCTGAACCAATGGATACTGAAAAAAGCTTTGCTAAAGATCCAACAAGGGATATGCCTGAAAAACCAGAGCCATCGAGACCTGTAATAATCCCCACAATCATAATGGTAAATGCCCCAATTGTCGGGCTGATAGAAACCATCTGAGCCATAGCCAAACCTAAATCATTGACTAAGCCTTGTGATCCTAAGGGCAGTATCTTTCCATAGATAGAAGTAAAGCCGCTGTCTCCTAAGTAGAAAAATGCAGCAATTGGAATAATCGGTCCAAAGACTGTGATGCCAAACTTCAAGCCTTCAAGCAGATAAGCAGTCGTTTTCTCGATTCCTTTATTGCGATGTGCTACAAGAGATATAATAATCATAATAAATATAGAGGTTCCGCCAATTAAAGCGGTTGCATCTGATCCACGTAAATTAAAAGTATATAGTGCAGCCACATCCAAACCGAAAAGGATCGGTACCATAGCTGCAATCCATCCTTTCATTCTAGTAGAAAGTGCAGGATGATCAAGCAGATCATCCTGCTCACTGGGATCATTTACTACAACCGTTTCATTCTCTACAGTTAACTTTCCAAGAGCCATATCTCTTTTCAATAACCAATAAGCAGTAGTGACTGTTACCACTCCCATTACAATCAATAAAGGGATACTTGCATTTACTACCTCCTGAACGGGAATCCCTGCAGCTGCAGCCGTCAATTTTGGTGCACCCTGAATCACCAAATCTCCGGATAGTGCAATTCCATGTCCAAACAGGTTCATAGCAACTGCAACCCCCATAGCTGGTAAGCCTACGCGACGGCTCACAGGCAGTAATACTGCCCCCATAAGTGCTGCTGCTGGTGAAGGCCAAAAGAATAAAGAAATCATCATCATGAACAATCCAATAATCCAATATGCCATATCAGGAGTACGAATAAGTCTTGCAAAAGGTTCTACCATAATTTCGTTGATCCCTGCATGAAGCAGTGCTTTACTCATAGCCACAATGAGAGAAATAATCAATATCGTACCGGACAGCTCATTGATTGCATAAACAAAGCTATTAAATATTCCGATAACGGCTTGATTTAATGTTCCTGTTGCCACATAACCCATTAAGAATATCCCAATAATGCAAATCAAACTTGTATCTCTGCGCATTGCCATAGTAAGGATAATCAAGAGAATAAAACTAGTGAAGATCCAATGTAAAGAAGTCAGTTCAAACATGAAACTTCCCCCTCTAATTTCAGTACTATGACAGTGTATGCAGATCAGATGAAAAGAGCTACACACTGACTGCTGCCACAAAACATAAAGCTCAGCTCTGCCAATGCAAAACTGAGCTTTACTCTGGTTCTATGTCTATTGATTTTTCGATTTCATTTTATCTCCGTAAACAAAATCAGTTTTCGTCATGCCTGGTAATATATTCTCTTCGATTCTTTTTTGCAATTCTTTAAAGAAGCTTTCACTCTCTTCTACGGACTTAGGAGATGAATTTTTTAAACGATAGCTAAAGGATATTTCCCCGATTTCCGGAGATTGTTCGCCATCGATATACCACACAGATAGTTCAACCTTTGCTATTAATCTTGAGTCAAAAATTAAGGAACCAGGAGAAATAGTGTATTCATGGGCTGTTATATCATTAACGGGAAGCAATACGGTCGTAGCATCCCTCGTTAAGTTTGCAAGCCCGGGAAAAAATGCGGCATAATCTGCTACAGAATTCTCTACTGGCAGTTGTATTTTCTTAATGGAGTTACTGTGAGAATAAATCCCCTGCAGCGATCCAATACGAATTCCCTCCATATTGATATCCTGCTCTAGCTTATCTTTTGCCTTAGCCTTAAGGGTGGAGGTTACATCTGCTGCCGCTGCCAGATTTACATCATGACTGCGATATTTCAGCATCAGCTCGCCATGACGCTTAGGGGCTCCGTTGTCATATTGTATTCGTTTTCGGAGGATGTAATTTTGCTTATAAAGATCATTTGTACGGGTGTCAAGATATGTTACCGTCCCTTCTTCTTCAAGGTACGGATTACTGTTTTCAGTTACAGCTATTCCCCTTTCCTTGGCTAAAGATGTTAAGCTTTCCCAAATCGATTGGTAGCCTCTATTACGCTTTGTAAAGGCATCTGGCTTTAAAAGAAGTTTAAATTCCCTTGATGTAATTTGTGGAGTATTATCTGCCACACTTACATGCTTTTCTTTAGAAAAAGTAACTGCTCCAACAGCAAGGAGCAGGCATAATAAAATCATCGGTATGATTCGTTTCATATAATTCAGCCCCTTCCAACATTCATTTTTATTTCTTTTTACAATACAAAAGTCCTGCAAAATTTTTCAACTTTGCAGGACTTCTTACACTTAATTTTTATTTAGGTTTGTTATTCTCATGCAAATTACTATGAGAATAGCCATACAATCCATAAATGGCTATACCGATCGCACTCCACACAAAAAATCGAATCCAAGTGGCAAAGGCCAAATTATACATAATATAAAAGCAGCAAAGTACTGCCAGCGTTACAACAATATTGACAGCAGGACAGCGGAAAGGGCGTTCCATATCCGGCTTGGTTTTACGAAGTATAACGACTCCAATCGTGGCTATAACAAAGGCAAAGAGGGTTCCAATACTGCACATTTCAGCCACAATTCCAATCGGTGTGAAGCCGCTGATGAGGGCAACACCAATACCCACAATGATGGTAATTACATGAGGAGTTCGATATCTCTCATGAATTTTTCCAAGAACCGATGGAATAAGCCCATCTCGAGACATGGTGAAAAAGACCCTGGTTTGTGCATACATCATAACTAACAATACGGTAGAAAGTCCGCAAATTGCCCCCGTACCAACTAATGCCGAACCAAAGTTATAACCAAGAGTTCGCAGAACATAGGCTACCGGTTCTGCATTATTTAATTGATAATAGGGCACTACTCCTGTCATAACGGCTGCGACAGCAATATATAAAACCGTACATACAGCTAAAGAGCCAATAATTCCAATAGGCATATCTCTTTTAGGGTTGCGGGTTTCTTCGGCAGCAGTAGCAATCGAATCGACGCCCAGGTAAGCAAAGAATATAACTGCAGCACCAGCAGATACACCAGCAAAACCAAAAGGCATAAAAGGCGTCCAATTCGCAGCATTCACTTTGGGACCCGCCATAAGTAAAAATATGAAAATGGCTCCCAGTTTGATAGCCACCAGTACCCGATTCACTGTCACACTCTCTTTAACGCCAAGCACTAATAAAAATGTCATAAACAGGGTGACCAAAACGGCAGGCAAATTTACAATACCTCCATCTGCCGGAACCGCCGTTAATGCAAAAGGAATATCGATTCCCGCAGATTTGAGCAGGCCAACAGTATAGGCAGACCACCCACCCGCAACAGCACTAGCTCCTACAGAATACTCCAATACCAGATTCCATCCAACCAGCCAGGCAATTCCTTCACCTAAAGCCGTATAGGTGTAGGTATAGGCACTGCCAGCAATAGGAACCATGGAAGCAAGTTCCGCATAAGCAAGACATACAAAAGCACAAGTAAGTCCCGATATCACAAAGGATAGCATTATGCCAGGACCAGCATATTTAGCAGCTGCTACACCAGTCAAAACAAAAATTCCGGTTCCAATAATTACACCTATTCCGATTAATATAATATCTAAAGCTCCCATAGACTTTTTAAGCGAATGGGTTTTAGCCTCCTGTTCCATTATCGAAATGCTTTTTGTGCGAAAAATATCCATTAGTCATCCTCCTACTAAAATAAAAATTTCCCCAAGAGGTATTACTTCCAGATTTATCGATACTTTCCTGCATTTCTTTTTTATCCTAAAATAGCTCTATTTGGAAAAGTAACACTTTTTCAAATAGAGCTATAAAAGGGGCTCAATCAATTTCTATTTATTATGCTAAGGGTTTGAAACGAGCAGTAAAGAAGCGTAATACAGGCGGTTCATAAATCATTTCTAAGCCAGCAATCTGATTACGATTTTGATACAACTCAATAACAGAATCTGCAACTACATCCATATGAGCATAACTATACACACGGCGAGGGATGGTTAAACGTACAAGTTCTAATTTGGGGTAGTAATGATTCCCTGTTTTAGCATCCCGTCCGGCTGATATAATCCCCCGTTCCATGGAACGCACTCCCGAAAGTATGTAAAGCTGAGCAGCCAACGCTTGCGCAGGAAATTGATCCTGAGGAATATGAGGCAAAAATCGTTTCGCATCAAGGAATACTGCATGACCGCCAATTGGCTTTACAATCGGTACGCCAGCCTGTTCTAATTTTTCACCTAAATAGCGCACCTGTTCTACACGGTGCTTAATATAATAATAATCGACAGATTCGCGTATGCCGCGAGCCATTGCTTCCATATCCCTGCCAGCCAGACCGCCATAACTGGGCATTCCCTCGAATAATACAACCAGCTGCGTAGCTTTTTGAAACAAGTTCTCATCATTGAGTGCCAAGAATCCGCCAATGTTTACTAAGCAGTCTTTTTTACCGCTCATGGTAGCGCCATCACCATAGCTGAACATTTCTTTTACAATTTCTCCGATGGATTTATCTTTGTACGCCTCTTCTCTTTCTTTAATAAAGTAGGAATTTTCGATACAGCGAGTAGCGTCAAACATGATTTTTATACCATGTTTCTTGGTAAGCTCTCGCACTGCACGAATATTTTCCATACTGACTGGCTGACCGCCTGCCAGATTTACCGTTACCGCTACGCAAATGTAAGGAATCTTGTCACCGCCTACCCGATCAATTAAGTCTTGGAGTTTCTTTAGGTCCACATTGCCTTTGAAAGGATCTTCATTCTGAGAATCATGAGCTGCATCGACTATTACATCCACAAAAGTAGCACCATTTAATTCCTGATGAGCACGAGTTGTGGTAAAGTACATATTTCCGGGAACATAATCACCAGGTTTTATTGCTATTTGCGATAATATATTTTCTGCGCCCCTTCCCTGGTGAGTAGGAACCACATATTTAAAACCATACACTTCACGAACTGTTTTTTCTAATTCAAAGAAATTAACACTGCCGGCATAGGCCTCATCTCCCAGCATCATGCCAGCCCATTGATTATCACTCATTGCATTGGTACCGCTGTCAGTCAATAAATCAATATAACATTCCTTGGAATTTAATAAGAATGTATTATACCCGGCCCGTTCAATTGCCGCTTCTCGTTCTTTTCGAGTCGTCATTCGAATCGTTTCCACCATCTTGGTCTTATACTGGTCTGCCATGAATTTACGTTCCATAATCCAATCATCCCCCTTGAAATCATTTCATTTTCTCATTGACTGCGTCTTTGTTCCCTCTTACTCTAAAATAGCGGTAAGCTCACTATAGTTAAATGCAAAAAGTGTGCCAAGTTCCAAAGCACAATGGTACTTGGGATGACACACTCAAGATTCTATGATTTGGCAATCTTTTGCTGTAAGAAAGTTTCCACTAGGGCAAAAAGTTTCCGCTTATTTCCCTTAGTCTGTGTTAAAAGAAAGGGGAATGTTAAAATGATTTATTCATTCTCTAAATTATATTTGCGAAGCTTTTTTAAAACCGCCGTATGAGATAAATCCAGGACAGATCCAACCCGTCGAGAAGAATGATACCTTCTTAGTGTTTCCTTTAAAATAGCACGCTCCGCCTCAGCCAAGCGTTCTTTCAAACTTTGATAGGTCTCAAATTGTATGGTTGATAAAGGATTGGCTGCCGCTGCCATTCTCCCCAGACAGATGTGTTCCGGACGAACCTTCGAACCTTCTACCAAATTTACTGCCCGCTCAATCACATTCTCCAGTTCACGCACATTACCAGGCCAGTTATACTGCTCCAGCCGTTCTAACGCCTCTTTACTAAACCCATTCACTGGACGACGCATTTTATCCGCAAAACGCTGTAAAAAATATTCAGCTAACAAACTGATATCTTCTGGTCGCTCCCGCAATGGAGGAATCGTAAGAGGAATTACATTTAAACGGTAATACAAATCTTCCCGAAATGCTCCACGAACTACCATATCCTCTAGATTGCGGTTTGTAGCCGTAATAACACGTACATCTACCGCGACTTCACGAGAGCTGCCCAAACGTCGTACTCGCCGTTCCTGAAGTACCCGCAGCAATTTCACCTGCAAATGCACTGACATTTCTCCTATTTCATCTAAGAATAGAGTACCGCCATTGGATAATTCAAAAAGTCCTGGTTTTCCCCCTTTGGCAGCTCCTGTAAAGGCTCCTTCCTCATAGCCAAATAGCTCACTCTCCATTAATGTTTCTGGAATGGCAGCACAATTAATCGGTACGAAAGTCCCCTGGGATCTTCCAGATCCGCTATGCAGCGCCCTCGCAAAAAGTTCCTTGCCAGTTCCCGTTTCTCCCCGAATTAAGACAGTGGAATCACTCAATGCATATCTGCGTGAGTGTAGAATTAGTTCTTTCATAACCACACTCTCACAGGTAATATCATCAAAATCCACAGGCAGGGAAGCTGTCATCTTTTTTACTAATTCTCTGACGTCTCCAATATCACGAAGGACTATTACGACACCAATTACATCATGATTTGTATCCTTAAGAGGAACGGTGCTAATCACACAATAGCCGCTGATGCATTCAATAAATATTTCTTGATCTTTATAGGAACTGCCCGTTTTTAACGTCTCTGCCACCAATGCTTTCCAGGAGGAATTCTCTATGGATTGTCCGATTATTGTTTCTGGAGAAATCTTTAGGATGCGAGCAGCGGCAGCATTACATTGAATAATACTGCCATCACAATTCACTACTAAAATTCCATCCCGGACAGAAGTTAAGACAGCATCAAGCTGTTCTACCCGTTCTTTTGAAGGCATAAAGCGGGTTACCTCCACACTATGTACATCATCTACTCTTTCAAGTGCCTCAATCAGTTCTTTCGTGTCTTCTTGAAACATCCCCTGGCACTCTAAGAACACAGCCCCTTGCTCTACTTCAATGGATACAATATTAATTTTGCGTTCTTCCAGAATGATGCTAATATCGCGAACTAACCCAATACGGTCACTACAAGGCATGCGCAAACGCAAGCTTCTCACTCCCTTTTATCACATGTGGCTGGATCGATATAAGTAAGTACCATTATTCCTATAAATTTCTCTTGTCTGACACAAAATTCACTCGTCATTGACCATCTCGCCAGTTAGAAGATACCCTTTAGCTGGTTTCAATAAAATTTTTACGCCAGAAATCAAGAATTTTTTTATTCTTAAACCAGTTTTCATCGGAATTAATAATTACTACATTACAAATTTCTAACATTCCCTTGACGTCTTCGTCATAGGAATATAGTCTCTTCTCAATATTACTATCACTGCGGCTATAGATCCTTTGCCTGCATTCCTCCTTCGAAGCAAAGACTCCCACTAATAAAACACTTTCATCAAAGTGCTTTTTTAATTGTCTGGCACCATGAACATCGACTACAATTGACCTCGTTTGCTGGTTTTCTACTACATCATGGATGGTCTTCAGATTAGATGCGTACAGATTTCCACTATAATCAGTAACTTCCAGCAACTCTCCTTTCTCTTTCATCCCAAGTATGTTTTCACGAGTAGTAAAATGATAATGTACACCATCAACTTCGTTCTTTCTTGGTCTCCTCGAAGTAAACGTAATAATAGGAGCAGCGCCCACATATTTTTGTATCGTTGTTTTCCCTGATCCACTAGGACCTGTAAATGAAATAATCGAGAACATGATTCACCCCCGGATAGTATAAAATCATCATACTATATATATATTCTCTAGGAATAGAATATATATTTTTTTATAAAAAAACACTTTAAGATGTCTCCTTCTATACCAAAAGGTAGAAGGAAGATTCTTTTCTATTATCGAACTATATTAAGTCATTATAATACATTTTTTTACAAAAATTCCCTGTATTTCAGTCGATCTAGGAGGAAACTCATGCCAAGAGCCTACAAAAAAAAAGTTCGTAAAAATGATAAGGTAAATAAGGCTATTTGGCCTCAAATAAGCAGTAGTATGATTGCTGCCAGAATATTGTCTGCGATTCGCACCACCCCACTGGGGATTATATTAATCGCTGGGATCGCCTTCTTTCATCTTGATGATCTGCCAGGTTCCTTTCTCTCTGCCATACCTACGATCTCTTATATGATACTTCTTTTCGGAATTGCAATTACCTCCTGTTTTAATCGCAGCCGTGCATTTTTTATTCTATTGATTCTATTTTTAAGTCAGTTAGGGATGTCCATTCCAATTCCCATACATTTAGATGAAGTTTTTGCCTTGCATGGTATATACTTGATCCTAAGTTTGCTGCTTCCTTTAAATTTGCTCTTTTTTGCATCTTGCTCAGAGCGGGGAATTTTATCAGGCTGGGGAAAGAGATGCTTTTTATTCATTTTTCTTCAATTGGTTTTTGTTATGGGTTTGGTGTTATCAGGAGATAGAGAGCTTTTCAATGAGATGGGTAGAAAACTATTTACTTTTTCTTTTATGCCGGAAACACCGATTCCTGATGCTGCGCAAGCTGCTTTTTTGCTGTCAGGCGTTTTACTATTCACCAAACGCCGCAGAAATACGATTCACTTTAAAATCGCTGTTTTTGGCGTCTTAGCAGCAGTCGCATTTGCCCATCATTTTCATGATGTCCAGATTGCAATTCCCTTCTTCTATACAGTTGCCGGATTAATGATCATCGTCTCCGTGATTCAAGACTATTATGCTAAGGCCTATTTAGACGAGCTTACAGGTTTACCTTCTCGCCGCTCCTTAAACGAAGATATGCTGAAACTTGGCAGTCACTATACCATTGCAATGGTCGATGTCGACTTTTTCAAAAAATTCAATGACACCTATGGTCATGATGCAGGCGATGACGTCCTCCGCTTAATTGGCAAGGTTATGAAAAACTTTAAGGGGGGTAAAGCCTTTCGATACGGCGGTGAGGAATTTACTGTACTATTCCCTAATAAAAGCCTCCGCGAAGCAATCCCGTATTTAGAAGTACTGCGCGAGGATATCGCAAAAAATAAATTTGTATTGCACCAGGATGGTAAACGCGGAAAAGCTGCCAATAAAAAACTAAGTGTTACTGTCAGCATCGGTACAGCAGACTCTGACCATAAAGGAATCAGCCCTGACGAAGTCATTAAATTAGCAGATAAAGCCTTGTATCGAGCCAAAGAAAATGGCCGCAATTGCGTCAGTCAATAACAAAAGACAGAGTCATCTTGCGAACAGAGTGACGTAATCTCTTAACAAGCAGGAGATTGTATCCTACGCTTGCAATGATAGATCCCGCACCATCCATTATTTTAAAAAAGTCCTCCAGAATGTAGATCACTTCTACATTCTGGAGGACTTTTCATCACTTCCAATATGGATTACATGACAAGCCCGACAATTTTTACTTCCTTATCTTTAATCATATCTATAAATTCGTTTTCAACCTGCAGGATAGGATATGTGGGAGTTACATTTGGCAGAAATGCAACCTTTGCCTTGCGCCCGTCTTCGAGAATTACAGAACTACTTAGGAGATAGTCATTAATACGGCGGGAAAAAACATCACATACTGCTGGATCCAGCTTCGTAAACATTTCCAGCTTTATTGCTTGCAAAAGCATAAACGGATTAATACTCTCCGATTCCGCTATCATATTGCTTAAATGATTCACGACTCCGATTACTCGGGCGAAGGCATGAATATTTTCTCCAGATAATTGCTGAGGATATCCGCTGCCGTCCATATATTCATGATGCTGGATGACTGCTGTTAAAATCGTAGGAGAAAGTGCTCTGCTGTCCTTTAATAATTTGAAAGTTAGCAGTACATGAGTTTGTATCTTTTCCGAATTTGCTGCAACAGAATCTTTATCTATGAATAGTTCAAGAGGAAGCTGGGTTTTACCCACATCATGCAACAAGCCTGCAAAGATAATTTCCTTAATATTTTTAGAAGAAAAATTCATCCACTGGGCAAGCATACCTGATAACGCTGCTACCATAACCGAGTGGTAAGCCAATGAATTATGAGGTGCTAAGCTAAATAACAAGCGATTTACTGCCTCTGATGGATAAATGAGATGTTCAAAAATCCCCGAGGCAATGTTATGAAAATGTCTGATATCAATCTTCTTATTATCTCTAATACTATTGAAGAGTGCATCTACCTGCTCCACAGAATCCTGTAAGGTGTGATCAAAATCCATTACTTTTTTCATTAATATTGGGGGCAGCTCAGATACAGAAGAAGCTTCTTCGAGTTCTTCTGCTATAATCTCGTCCGTTGTATCCTCAGTGTTTTCGATTCTAACATAAGCAATATCCCAATTTCTTATATTCTGAATGGTTTTATTCGTTAAGGTTCCTCCCTTTGGAAACAAAATTTGTTTCCCATTCAGAGAGTGAATCGCTTCAGCTACAATCATACCTGGCTGCAGATCAGCACTAGCTATTTTTTTCATCAATGAATTCCTCCAATGCTTCCATGTCTTGACTAAGAATTTGCTTTTCTTACGAACAGACAATAAAGTAGCACTATAATCTCTTTATTATCTATAGGATAATCGATTTGAAAATTTTATACGACTACCAAAAGGTATAGAACATACATTTATTTTTATAAAAATCAGTAACTATACAAAGACCGCTTCTCCAATGATGCTTAAATACCATTAGAAAAGCGGTTTATCTTATCATCTATTTTCTGTTTAAGCTGGATTATCTTTACCGGGTTTTTTACCTTGCCCATCAGAAAGCCTAATTCTCTTTTTTATTATTTTACCCACTGCACTCGAGAATCTCGCTATTTTTCCACTAATATCTGCAAGAAAGGTTCGGGATTTTATGACCTGCGTTGATTGCCGCACTCCCATAGCACACCATTTTGCAAAATGCTCACAATTATTGGTTAGAATGTTGAAACCGCTAAAATTATCGCCAAGTTTACTACTGGCTCGTTCCACAATTTCATCAGGGGAAAAGATCTTAATACATGGATCAATTTCCACTGTTCCACCAATTGCAAAATCCTTAAGCAATGAGTAGTGTATAAACGCTGAATCCGGTGTTATACCATTAAAATGAAATACACCACCATAACCATCATATACACCATAATGCAATGGCCCAAAGCCTGCAGGTCTTATAACAGATACGTATATTACATCACCTTTGTTTAATTGCTTTACCTCTTTGGGCATATTATCACCTATAATCATTTTAGATTCTCCATTAGTCTACAGGCATCTATAGAATTCCAAAGTATTTCATGATGATTACCGCAAGGATCACAGCTATGATTGTATAAATCATTTTTACGCCCCCTCACTGTTATAATAACCTCCACTTATAAGCTTCTCAAATTCAATTTAAATCTTTATCTCTAAAGTAGCGAATTCCCCTAATGGTCAGACTGGCTTCCAGCCCCTTATCTGTCAGTTGATACATCCAAGTGTCCTTCCCCGCAGAAACAGCACCTTCCAAAGATCCTCCGCTTACGCTGTCTGTTGCTGCCACGGTAGCCTGTCCACCTACGACCCATCTGTCATTAATAAAATCCATATACGCTTCTTGCGTTTGGAATCCAAGAACCACATCGAATTTTTTTATTCCAAGCCCAAATCCAACCTGTACATCGCCTGTTCTCATAAAGGTTTCTTCCCTGGTAGTATTATGAATAGCCATCCCTTTGCCACCCCCGCCTCCTAAGAAGACAACCTTGACGTCAGTAATACGAAATACAGCATATCCTACAGCATTTTCAATGGCTTGTCTGGCCCCCGGATGGATCATATACAGCTTATCTAAGGTTTCCTGAGATGAACTTCGTATGGATTCACGTTTTTCTTCCTGGCTCGCCGCACTTACCACAGAAGCCATCAAGCCTAAAATAAGCATTGAAATAGTAATGATTCTGGTAAATTGATTCATACTTCTTCCTCCCTTATCCTGATATTTTTGTTAAGATCCATATCTTTTGTTGCTCCAATTATGTATTTACTTACCTTTAAAGAAAATAGCTCTTACAATTTGACCGATGGCCTTCGCATAAATGATTAATGTTTCCCACTCGACTTTCACATCATACATCACATCATTTGCCTGACTCGCTGTTTCCTTTACACTGGCTGCTATTTGATTAACATTTTCTAATACGGTAGGCAATAATGATATTGTTTGTTTTAGACTCATCTCGTTGGCATTGAGAATTCGTTTAACATCATCCAATATGAACACGATTCTCCGTATAGCGTAAATTAAATAAATACCAATCGTCACCACAATGAGAAATACAATTGTAATTCCTATATCATATATGGATATATACATTCTTATCCCCGCTTTCAGATAGTTTATTGCACCATCTAACCTGAATTGAAATGGATTATATACTTATTACCAATACTTTTTTATCACCTGATCAAAGGCCTGCTCTAATTCCCGCCAAGCTTTATGAAGTACGTCTTGCACCTGATCCTGCTCACTTTCAATGCTTTCCTGCACTTTTCTGTAAGAAGCCTTAAAGCGATTTTGCTCTTCCTCAAGCCGCTGGACTTGTCTAAGATAATCTAACTTCTGATCCGGAGGAATAGCAGAGGATTTTTCCTTCATTTCCTGAAGTATCTGATTATATTTCAGAAAATACGAATCCACCCATTCCCATTTATAATTCTCACTTTTCATCCATATCCCCTCCGCATTTTAGAACGGATAGGTCACCAATTTTTTTTTGCTAATTTCCCCATACCCCAAAAAACAGAGAACAATAAAGCTGCCACTACCACTAAACTCACAGTTCACTCCCTCCTTTAGCATTTAGGCTTTATCCCTATCTTTTACCCGTATACTACATCATTTCCGACACAACTTATCATTTGAATGACCGAATGACCTATAATTATGTATTTCACTTAAATCTGCTTTTTTTCCTGCGGTATATACAATAAGTTTTTCTATGTAAAGAAG
>CAMKSY010000017.1 GCA_946415545.1 uncultured Pelosinus sp.
CGTATGGACAGATGATACTAAAAATTCATGAAAAAATTTTAATGGGAGAATAATCTTAAAAAAGGTGTCTTATTTGACATCTTTTTTAAATCTTCAGCTTTAAAAAAAAAGTGATTTACCAGGAAGGGATTGTAATAAATTCGTCGAATAAAAGTAAGATTGACTGAATAGTCATTTGGAAAAGGAGTGATTCCAATATACGGAAGAAAAAATTCTACCTTACATAAGGTATATTCCATAAAGGTGTATGATGTGAATACAACGGTGGAGTAACAGCAGGAAAAATTAGTGTTAGCAAAGTTAAGGGGAGGTAAATAATTTGGTTCGCATAAGTTCAAAATTTAAATGGCGCAATTATATGGCATTAATTATTTTTAGTTTGGTGATACTAAGCGGCTGCAGTAAGCAGGCAGCACCAGCACCGCAGGCTGTGGAAGTAAAAGCGATGCAGGTAGTTCGGAAAGATACTCCGATATCATATGAATTTGTTGGAACAATAGAGGCCAAAAATGAAGTTCAAGTACGGGCTAAAGTTTCTGGTAATATTGTGGATAAAATGGTCGTGGGTGGAGCCGAAGTAACAGAAGGGCAACCTTTATTTCGCATTGACAGTCGTCAATACAATTCTGCGCTACTGACAAATCAGGCAACAGCTGCTCAGGCAGAAGCCTTACTAGCCAAATCTCGCAAGGATGTTGGAAGGTATAATCAGCTTGCAGAGCAAGGTGCCATTGCCCAGCAGACCCTAGATAACGCATTGGCAGAAGAAAGACAAAATGCCGCTGCAGTAAATGCAAATTGGGCTAAGGTACAGCAAGCACAGGAAGATATTGAGGATACATTGATCCTTTCTCCGTTGAATGGCAGGATTGATATTAATGATTTAAGTATCGGCAGCTTCGTGTCAGCTGGATCGACCATTATGGCTACGATTTCTTCTGTTGATCCAGTTATGGTAAAGTTTAGTATGAGTGAAAATGAATATTTACAGTTTGCTAAGAATAAAGGTGCTTCTCCAGCAGAATGGGGAAAGGATTTGAAGCTAATTCTCAGCGATGGATCTACTTATCCAATCACTGGGAAAATCGAACAGGTAGATAAGGGATTAACGTCTGGTACAGGTACGCTGAGCTTTAAAGCGTCTTTTGCCAACCCTAATAAGCTTCTGGTTCCTGGTATGTTTGCTCGTGTTGCGGTGCAAAGTGAGGTGCGTTCCGGTGCCTTATTAGTTCCTCAAAGAGCTGTTCAGCAGATGCTGGATAAAACACTTATCACCGTTGTGGGTGAAGGTGATAAGGTAGAAACACGGGCAGTAAAAATGGGAACAAAAGTGGGAAATATGTGGGTGGTAGATCAAGGATTGACAGAAAACGACCGTGTTGTTGTAGAAGGCTTTTTGAAGACTCCGCCAGGAACACCTGTAACGGTAACAATGATTGGCCCGGATGAGTTACAAACTCCGGCGAAGCAATAGGAGGTAATCTGGTGGCTAAGTTTTTTATTGAACGTCCAATTTTCGCGATCGTATTATCGATTGTTATCGTATTAATTGGCTCAATCTCAGCGTTTAATTTGCCGATAGCCCAATATCCGCAGATTACACCACCGCAAGTTAGTGTAAGTGGTAGCTATACAGGTGCGAATGCTGAAGTTGTAGAACAGACAATGGCCCAATTGATTGAATTACAAGTCAATGGGACAGAAGATATGGTTTCCATGCAGTCTACTAGTTCTGATTCAGGATCCTACTCGTTGACAGCAAAGTTTGATTTGAGTAAAAATCCTGATATGGCTACAGTACAAACTCAAAATCGTGTAGCTCAAGCGAATGCGTCACTTCCTTTGGAAGTAACAACGGCAGGTCTTACAACCCGTAAGGTTTCTCCAGATAATTCTCTTATCTTTACGTTGTGGTCTCCTAAGGGAAGCTATGACAGTACATTCTTAAAGAACTATGGCAGTATTTACCTTGTCGAGGATTTGAAAAGAATCAAAGGCGTAGGGAATATTATGGAGTATGGTGCCGATTACGGCATGCGAATTTGGCTGCAGCCAGATAAAATGGCTCAGTTAAAACTTACAGGAAGCGACATTGCCAATGCGATTAGCACACAGAATGTGCAGGCTCCTGCGGGAACCATTGGTCAAAGACCGTCAGCTTCTCAGCAAGAATTTCAATATACGGCAAGAGTGCAAGGACGTTTGACTGAGCCAAAAGAGTTTGAAAACATTATTGTGAGTTCCCAAAATGGCAACTTTATTCGTATAAAAGATGTGGCTAAAGTTGAAATGGGAGGCAAAGATTATGGCTTCCAGGCTTTTCTTAATGGTCATGAGGCAGTAGCGTTTGCGGTTCAGCTTACTACTGATGCAAATGCATTAGACACCATTACGAAGGTTCAGGAAAAATTAGAAGAAGCATCCAAGAAGTTTCCTTCGGATGTTGCATATTATTCAGTCGTAGATAATACGAAATTCGTACGAGAATCCATGAAGGAAGTAGCTAAAACATTTGCAGAAGCTTTGATATTAGTGCTTTTAGTCGTATTTTTATTTCTGCAAAGCTGGCGTGCGACACTCATCCCAATGCTTGCAATTCCAGTTTCCTTAATTGGAACCTTTGGTGCATTTATGGTGATGGGCTTCTCTATTAACACGTTAACCCTTTTCGCTATGGTATTGGCTATCGGACTTGTAGTAGATGATGCGATTATTGTAATTGAAGCAGTAGAGCATCACATGCGGTATAATGGCATGAATCCTAAAGAAGCAACGAAACTGGCCATGAGTGAAGTGTCTGGTCCAGTTGTTGCGATTGCCTTTGTATTGGCATCTGTATTTATTCCTGTCGCTTTTTTCGGGGGAACAACGGGTGTTTTATACAAGCAATTTGCATTAACCATAGCTGTGTCTATGGCATTATCCGCTATTGTGGCTCTATCCTTAACGCCAGCTCTTTGTGCGTTAATTCTGAAACCTCACGATCCAAATGCTCATTCAGGCATGTTAGAGAGATTTTTTAATAAATTCAATCATGTGTTTGAAGCAACAATCGAAAAGTATGGCAGAGGCTTAGCGAATTTAATTAAACGATCGATCCTAGGCGTTGTATTCTTGGTATTGCTATTGGTAGTGACTGGTAAACTGTTTCAATTAGTACCCTCTTCTTTTGTACCTAGTGAAGACCAAGGGTACTATATTTCAAGTATTACTTTACCGGAGGCGGCAAGCGCGAATCGTACCGCTGCTGTTGCTGGTAAAATAGCGGAAGATATGCGTGCTCAGCCCGGGGTTGCGGATACGATAGTGGTGCAAGGCTACGATATTCTAGCAGGTGCTGCTAAAGCAAATTCTGCGATTGTATTTACAAAGCTTGAGGATTGGGATAAAAGAACTACACCAGGTTTAGGTGTGGAACAGCAAGTTATGAAAGTTCTAATGAATGGTGCCCATGTTCCTGAAGCTAGAGTTGTTTCTTTTAATGCACCTTCTTTACCGGGCATTGGTACCGTAGGTGGCTTTACCTTGATGATACAAGATAAAGGCGGTAATTCTATTGAAGAAATAGATCGCGTTTCTAAGGAATTTATGGCTGCTGCGCGTAAGCGTCCAGAAATTGGCATGATTTACTCTACCTTTGGAATTGATACTCCTGGTTATCGTTTTGACGTGGATCGGGAAAAGGCAGAGCAGTTAGGGGTTCCAGTAAAAGATGTATTTACTGCTTTGCAGACCTTTCTTGGTGGCGTGCAGGTCAATGATTTTAATCGTTTTGGCAGATCTTACAAAGTAGTTATGCAAGCGGAACAACAGTTCCGTAATGATGTAGAGGGAACTCGTTTCTTCTTTGTCCGTAGTTCATCTGGAGTCATGGTTCCGTTAAATACCTTAATAAAACCACAAACGATTACGGCACCTCCTGTAATTAAGCGGTTTAATGGGTACAGAACGATTCAAGTAGGGGGGAATCCAGCTCTAGGATATAGCTCTGGGCAAGCCTTAGCTGCACTGGAAGAAGTGGCAGCACAGACATTACCTAGCGGTTTTGGTTATGAATGGGCCGATCAAAGTCGTGAAGAAAAAATATCTGGTGGTCGTGCTCCTTATGTCTTTGGCTTTGCCTTGCTGTTTGTGTTCTTATGCTTGGCTGCTCTTTACGAAAGTTTTGGCATACCTTTTGCCGTTCTTTTATCAGTTCCTACAGGTATATTCGGCGCATTTTTATTCCAATTTCTACGTAATTTACAAAATGATGTTTACATGCAGATTGGTATGGTCATGCTCATTGGATTGTCGGCTAAGAATGCAATTCTAATTGTAGAATACGCCAAAGTTAGGGTTGATAAGGGAATGGACCCTGTAGCAGCCGCTATTGAGGCAGCTAAATTACGGTTACGTCCGATCATAATGACGTCATTGGCGTTTATTATTGGATGTTTACCTCTTGTAGTTGCAACAGGTGCAGGTGCTGGTGCAAGAAATTCTATGGGAACGGCAGTTGTTGGCGGCATGCTGGCAGCAACAATCCTGGGAATATTCTTAATCCCTGTACTATTTGTCCTGATTGAGAAGGGTGTGGGTTCCATTAAAAAATTTAAGAAGCATAAAAAAGAGATTGATGTTTCTTAATGTAGAAAATCCTTAATCATGGGATAAACCCGCTTTTTATAAGCGGGTTTATTTTCTTAGTCTGGTAGAACTGTGAGTTAGGCGGATCTTTGTCAGCAACTTTGTAAAGGATAGTTAACCGTAAAATACTTTGGTTGAAAAGAGTAGTAAGATATGTTACGATGAGCCTAAGAAGAATATTCATGTCAAGGGGAGCTGGATGGGCCGGCTGAGAGATAGATCTGAAATCTATGACCCTTTTTAACCTGATCTGGGTAATGCCAGCGGAGGGATGAGCGATAGAGCCTTTGTATATGTTAAAGCGCATCCTCATGGATGTGCTTTTTTATGTATTCGCAGCTTAATGTAAAAAGAAGTGATGAAGAAAAAACAAATGAAGAAAAAGCAACCACAGAGGCGCAGAGGGCACAGAGAAAGAAGAAGGAGTAGGGATTTATACTCCTTTTCAGCGTTCTCTGCGGTTAATACAACCGGAATTTATTTGTGATTTCACTAAGGGGGAATTTATATGAAGAAGGTACTAACGATAGCCGGTTCTGATTCAAGTGGAGGGGCTGGTATTCAAGCCGATTTGAAGGCTTTTTCGGCACATGGAGTATTTGGCATGAGTGTGATTACAGCAGTGACAGCGCAAAATACTCAAGGGGTATTTGCTGTACAGGATATTGATGTAACTGTGATTGATAAACAGATTGAAGCTATCTTTGATGATATTGCAGTGGATGCTGTGAAAATTGGCATGGTTTCTCGTATAGAAACGATTAAAACCATAGCAAATAGTCTAAAAAAATATAATGCTCGAAACATTGTAGTAGATCCAGTAATGATATCGAAAAGCGGCTACCATTTGTTGCAGCCCGAGGCGGTAGAGGCATTGATTTCTTATTTGCTGCCCTTAGCATTGGTTGTAACGCCCAACATCCCTGAGGCGGAGGAATTTAGTGGAATAAGGATTCATACCTTGAAGGATATGGAACAAGCTGCTAAGCGTATTCATCAATTAGGACCGAAGTTTGTATTGCTAAAAGGCGGACATCGGGAAGAGGATGCTACCGATATTTTATTTGATGGAGAACGCTATCATTATTTGAGTACGCCTCGAATTGCTACGCAAAATACCCATGGTACAGGCTGCACCTTGTCAGCTGCCATTGCTGCCAATTTGGCTAGAGGGCATTCTGCGCAAGAAGCGGTTTCTAAGGGTAAGGAATATATTCACACGGCGATTGAGCATTCCTTTGCGATTGGCAAAGGTGTTGGTCCTGTTCATCATTTTTATAATTTATATAAAAGCGCAGGTATGTTACATGACGAATGAAACAAATAATACATTAGGTTTTAATCACTTTTTATTTTTATGGTTTGGTGCGGCAGTATCCATTGCTGAAATTTTAACAGGGGGGCTATTAGCTCCTCTTGGATTTCAAAGCGGTGTAATGGCCATTGTAATTGGTCATGTAGTTGGTGTGATTATCTTGGTGCTGGGAGGTATTATTGGTACCCAGGAAAGAATACCTGCCATCGTTTCTACCCGGATTTCTTTTGGCGTATATGGATCTTATTTATTCTCGGTGTTAAATGTGCTGCAGCTCGTGGGATGGACAGCAGTTATGATTATTGCGGCAGCACGGTCAGCTAACGAAATCAGCAAAATGCTGTGGGGAATCGATCAGCTCTCTCTTTGGAGCATGGGGATTGGCGGCTTAGTTCTTCTGTGGATCGCTCTTGGCAGAGAGGGTGGTTTAAAGAAAGTGAATATGGTAGCCGTATTCTTATTGTTTGGCATTACGGTACTCTTAAGTAATGTAGTATTTAAAGATAGTACCGCTTTAAGCGCACCGCCTATGGGAGGAATGTCTTTTGGTGAGGCATTAGAATTGAGCGTTATAATGCCATTATCGTGGCTGCCGCTGATTGCTGACTATACGCGCTTTGCTAAGAGCAAAAAAAGTGCTGCCTTGGGCAGCGGGCTAGGTTATTTTATAGGCAGCTGTTGGATGTATCTAATTGGCTTAGGCGCTGCTATCATCGCAGGTAATCCCGAACCATCTGCTATGATGCTTGCAGCTAATTTAGGATTATCAGCGCTAGGCATTATTGTGCTGGCAACAGTAACAACTACTTTTTTAGATGCTTATTCTGCTGGTGTTAGTTTCGCTAATATTTTTCCAAAGCTAGATGAGAAAAGAATTGCTTTAGTTATGACGGTGATTGGCACGGGTATCGCTTTGTGGGTGAATATTGAGCAGTACGAAAATTTCCTCCTTGCCATTGGATCTGTTTTTGCTCCATTATTTGCGGTGCTTTTAACAGAGTATTTTATGATTAAGAATAGGCAATTGAATCCGGAACTCCTCATAAATTGGAGTGCCCTTGCAGTTTGGGTCTTAGGGGTCATTATGTATCATCAATTTATTACCATGGAGTTTGTACTGGGAGCGACCATACCGGTTCTCCTCCTTACTTCACTGCTATATAAAATCGTTTGGGGGTATACAAAAGAATGGAAATCCTGCAGAAGATATCCGACAGCCTCATAGAAGTAAGAAACAAAAAGCCTTTGGTGCATCATATTACAAATTATGTGACAGTTAACGATTGTGCCAATATAACTCTGACCATCGGTGCTTCTCCTGTTATGGCAGATGATATAGGAGAAGTAGAAGAGATGGTTTCCTTTGCTTCTTCTTTAGTATTAAATATAGGAACTCTAAATTCGCGGAGTATTGAGTCCATGCTGGCGGTTGGCAAAAAGGCGAAAGAACGCGGCATTCCTATTGTTTTTGATCCCGTGGGAGTGGGAGCAACTAGTCTTCGAACTGCTACTGCCAAGAGAATTATAGAAGAAGTGGAACCGTCGGTCATTCGAGGCAATATGTCGGAAATAAAGATTTTGGCTGGTGCAGATGCACAAATTAAGGGGGTTGATTCGACTGCTGATGAAGAAGATGGTAAATTGATAGCCAAACAGCTTTCTAAAAAATGTAACTGTGTAATTGCGATTACCGGAAAGCAGGATATTATTGCTCATGGAGATCGAGTTTGTTTGATTGATAATGGTCATCCAATTTTATCTCAAGTTACGGGAACAGGATGTATGGCAACATCCTTGATTGCATCTTTCTGTGGAGCAACTGAGGATTGCTTTGTGGGAGCGGCAGCAGGCATTATGACCATGGGTTTAGCCGGAGAATTGGCACAGCAGTCGCTGCAGGCAGGAGAGGGAATCGGCACGTTTCGAATGCGGCTGTTTGATGCAGTGTGGACGATGACACCTGAAATTATGAAGAAAGGCGGTGTTATTTCCAATGGATAAAAAAGCAGTTGATTACTCCTTATATTTAGTAACGGATCGAGAGCTGCTGGGGAATAAGGATTTAGCGGCAACTGTAGAAGAAGCTATTAAAGGAGGTGCTACTTTAATACAGATTCGTGAGAAGAATGTGTCTACTCTAGAATTTTTTGAGTTAGCCTTGGTGGTAAAGCAGATTACTGGAAAATATAATGTCCCTTTTATTATCAATGATCGGATTGATATTGCTTTAGCAATTGATGCTGACGGTGTACATATCGGGCAAGAAGATATGCCTTTAGCAGTAGCACGAAAATTACTTGGTCCTACTAAACTAATTGGCGTATCTGCCTCTACTTTGGAAGAAGCTGTGAAAGCCCAAGATGAAGGAGCAGATTATTTAGGAGTTGGCGCCGTATTTCCTACCAGGACAAAAAGTGACGCTGATCATGTGAGTTTATCAGCTTTGCGGACAATAAAAGAGGGGGTTTCGCTGCCGGTTGTTGCTATTGGCGGTATTGATAAAGATAATATTCAGCGTGTGATAGAGGCTGGTGCGAATGGAGCAGCCGTTGTATCAGCAATTATTGCTTCTGATGATCCTTATCAGGCAGCGAGTAACCTTCGTCACATTATAAAAAAATAAGAACATAATACGATAGTCCTGCAACAGTTTATTATGAAGACTTTGCGGGACTTGTTGTTTAAAAACAAGGGTTGTGTAGTTCCTATAAGTATGGTATAAAAGACATAGGTTAATCTCATTAAATCAGGGCAGGCTATAGGAAAGACGAGCATTTGACAAGAGGAGTGTTATGAATGAAAGATAAGGAAGAATTAAAGCGTACACTCACTAACATTCAATATGAGGTAACACAAAATCAGGCAACAGAGCCTGCTTTTCAAAATGAATTTTGGGATCATACTCAGGCTGGTATTTATGTGGATGTTGTATCGGGAGAACCTTTGTTTACTTCCTTAGATAAATTTGATTCTGGCTGTGGATGGCCTAGTTTTACTAAGCCTATTATGAAAGAGGTCATCAAAGAGAAACAGGATGTCAGTCATTTTATGATTCGCACAGAAGTGCGCAGTAAAACAGGGGATTCTCATTTAGGGCATGTGTTTAATGATGGTCCTGCACCCGGCAAATTACGTTATTGTATTAATTCGGCAGCACTGCGGTTTATTCCTAAAGAAGATTTGGAAAAGGCAGGATATGGACAGTTTGCTGCGTTGTTTAATAAGGAGAAATGAATGGCAGGTATTCATGAAGTATAGTCATATCGTACAAGGTATTTTTATAAAGCGCATCAATCGATTTATTGCCCATGTAGTAATAGACGGAGCCGAAGAGGTGGTTCATGTCAAAAATACAGGCAGATGTCGGGAACTTTTTATTGCCGGAAGAATCGTGATACTGGAGCGAGCAAAAAATCCAGAGAGAAAAACCAGATTTTCGATCATTGGCATCTACAAGGAAGATTGTTTGATTAATATTGATTCTCAAGTACCCAATTCTGTTGTTTTTGAAGCATTGCAGACTAACTGCATTTCGGAAATCACAAACATTACTATGATAAGAAGAGAAGTAACTTATGGAAAGTCCAGGTTTGATCTTTATTTAGAGTCAGCAGACTCCCGAGGCTTTATTGAAGTGAAAGGCGTCACCTTAGAAGAGGATGGTCTGGTAATGTTTCCTGATGCTCCTACGCTGCGAGGAACTAAACACGTGCTTGAAATGACAAAAGCAGTGGAGGAGGGTTATAAGGGGTATATTTTCTTCCTGATCCAGATGAAAGGGGTAAAACGTTTTAGCCCTAACAGTAAAACGGATCCGGGTTTTGCTGCAGCCTTACGGCTTGCTGCTCAAAAAGGCGTCGTTCTGCTGGCATATGACTCTTTAGTCAGTGAGGATGAAATCGTAATCGGGGATAGAGTGGAGATCGTATTGTAGTCATTATTCTTCTGTGTTTTCTGCGCCTCTGCGGTTTCGATCCTGTTTTATATGTTTTTATTAGGGAGGAAAGTCTATGTATTTTGATACTGCCGAGGGACCTGTGTTTCGTCCGCCCAGTGAGGCGGAAAGTTTTATTTTAAGAGTAACTATCGGATGTTCTCATAATCGCTGTACCTATTGCAATATGTACAGAAGTGTTGATTTTCGCATGCGAACGATGGATGAGATTATGGCACAAATTTGCCATGCTGGACAATATAAGGATTTTATTCGTCGTATTTTCTTAGCAGATGGTAATGCTCTTGTTTTGCCGACGGAGAGACTCTTAGAGATTTTAGGAGTACTAAAGGAGCGTTTTCCAAAACTGCGCAGAGTATCCTGTTATGCAGGACCCAATGACATTTTACGAAAAACACCAGAAGAACTGCAAAGCTTATCAAAAGCAGGGTTAAAACTAGTGTATTATGGAATGGAGTCGGGTGATGATGAAGTACTGCGTCATGTAAATAAAGGGGTTACTGCACAGCAGTCTATTGAGGCAGGACAGAAGGTGGTGGCTGCCGGCATCAAATTATCTTTAATGGTAATCATTGGTCTTGGAGGGAAGGCAGGTTCTCGGCAGCATGCCCATCATACTGCTCATGCAGTAAATGCCATTCGTCCTACAATGCTGAGTGCATTAACCTTGATGATGTACCGGGGAAGTGAGCTGCGTGCGGAATACGAGCGGGGGGAATTTGAAATTCTATCGCCGCCGGAAATCATGGATGAATTGTATGAGCTGATTCATGCCATTGATTTACCCAGTGAATCGCATTGCTTGTTCCGCAGCAACCATATATCCAATTATGTGGCTTTAGCAGGTACACTGCCACACGATAAAGAAAAACTGCTGTCTGACTGCAAGAAGGCGATTGAATATTTGTCGACGATGACAGAGTGGGATCCTTATAATAATGTTGAACAATAGGTGCAGTACTGCCATTGTTATCTAATAGGAAGGAGGCTAGGAGTAGTGGGATATGGTATTTTGAAAAAAATGATAAAGTATGTATATGCAATCATTATGATACTGCTGCTTTCTCAGCCTATCATTGGCAGTGCTGGAGCATTGGAAGAATATAAAGAGGCTAGGAGCCTATATTTAGCAGCTGTTGCATGTACAGCTGCATATAGTGATCGAGAAGGTAATATTGCTAGGAATGCTTTGGAAGAAAATGGCTGGAAAATACAGTCCTATAGAGAAAAAAGTGATCAGGCAGATGTTAGGTTTTTGGTGGCTAGAAAAATTCAGCAAGGAGATACGGTGCCTTCTTATTTACTTTCTGTAGTGGGAACTGAAAATGTAAAAGACGTTAAAGTTGATTTGCGCGTCAGTAAGGTTTATTTCTCTGGAAAAACCCTTGAAGAATTCACCGCTAATTCCCTGCTCAAAGATATACCAGACTCCTTTCCAAAGGTGCATAAAGGTTTTAACCAGTATGTTCAGACGGGATTCAGTAGGGAAATTCTTGCAGAAGGTGACAATTCTGAGAAATCATTGCTGGAAATGCTGCTGGGCGATAAAGAAAAAAAGGTATATTTAGTAGGTCACAGCTTAGGTGGTGCCGGAGCTACCATTGCAGGAGCAAGGCTTCTTGATATGGGAGTAAAGCCAGAGCAGATCGAAGTCATTACCTTTGGTGCGCCAGCAGTAGGAAATAAGGCTTTTCGTGATAAGTTTGAACCTGCTTTACACCTTACCCGCGTTGTGACTACCGGCGATCCTGTAACTGGGGCATTGCAAAAACTAGTAGGCGGTTATGAACAATTTGGTCGAGAGATTCGTTGGCAGACTCCGAGTAATCAAACTGCTGATCCACATCAAATTACGCTATATTTGGATTTGGCGATTAAGAATTATTACCAAAAAAGACAGCAGGCCGTGGCATCGGGAGAATTGTCAGTACCAAATGAGACGAAAGTGACTCCTGACAAGCCAAGAGTGTATATTGCGCCTATCAAAAACCAATTGCCGGAAGAGCTGCGTGGAGAATTTTCTTATATGAAGGAAGCGCTGTATGATGAATATCGAAATACGCTGCCAGGATATGTATTAGACACAGCAGAAGAAAGTAAAGATGTATTTAAAAAAGCAATTGCTGCTAATTGTGAATGGGTAGTAGTATCTGAAGTTCAGGGTCATGCGGTTAGAAATGAGGAGAATACAGAATATATTACGTTGGAACAGCGTGTATATCAGGCAAAGAGCGGGGCTATTGTTACTGCAGCCAGCTATGGTAGCAGCACGCGGGACCTTACCTCTCTGGAAGCTCTTATCCATAATAGCAAAAATATGAGCCAGAACAGGCAGGATTGGTTAAGCACGTTTGATCAAAGTAAAATTTAAGATATCTTTAACGAAAGCACGGAGCAATGCTCCTGCTTTTTTTTATTGTAGAATTTATAAGTTTTAAAGGTAACGCTTAACACTTTATTTTGAGGTAAGAATTTTAAAGTGGAATTTGCACTAATCTTAGGTGAAGCAATTTGTCCTTTATTGTGTTGAAAATTCAGAATATAATACGGTTAAGAAATTTAACTGGTTCTGACATGTATGTATTGATAAAGGGGTGAGAGTGTTATTCTTACTTTTCGGACAGCAGCATTATTTTATATAAAATCTCATCATGCAGTGCAAAAGGGGATGCAGTCATTAGAGACGATGGTTTCCATTTGCCAAAGAAAGAAAGATTCCCATTATTGTTGATGCGGCAGCAGAAGAAGATGTTAAATATTATGACTAAGATCGTTCTAAGACTACCATCGTTCACAAGTGGAAGTTAAGAGCAGCTAAGTCCTAAGGATAAAGTGCGACTAAGATTCAGGTGGGCTAGAACTCCATTTGAACCTTAGTCGTCATTATTGGAGAGAAGCTTTCTTTGTATTTAAGAGTTATTCAGATAAAATTAAATTAATTAAAATACTCAATAGAGAATAAAATCTAGTGAGATGAAAATATTAGAAGAGATATACAGGAAAAAAACAACACACCTCATAATATATATATAATAATACTTTTCAGTGAAGGAGAATCGTCCAATGTCAAAACAGCCTCATTTAGTTCCGTTTGCTCTTAGCCTCATGTTGCTTTCGACATCCAATGCTATGGCAGCAGGATCGGAAACATTTCAAATTCCCAGTCGCGAGGAAATTGCAGCTGAGTATAAATGGCATCTTGATGATTTGTATGCCAGTGATGAAGAATGGCAGGCGGATTATGATAAGGTAAAAGAAATGCTGCCTAAAGTCGGTGAATATCAAGGAAAGCTGGATCGCTCAGGAAAGAATCTGTTAGCCTGCCTCACACTTAGGGATGATATTGCCAAAATTACGGGAAAACTGTATCCTTTTGCTCGGATGCATCAAGATGAAAATACGGCGGATAATAAGTACCAGGCATTAACAGGTAAGGCTCAATCTTTGAATATTGAGGTGAATGCTGCTACTGCCTTTATTGATTCTGAGATAGTGGAACTATCAGCAGAAAAACTGGGAAAAATGCAAAAGCAGGAAAAGGGGCTGGAGATTTACAGCTTCTATTTAAGAAGTTTGATGCAGCAAAAGAAGCACGTACTTTCTCCGAGAGAAGAAGCATTATTATCTCAGGCAGGAGAGGTAGCTGCTACTCCGGCAACTATTTTTAATGTTTTAGCAAATGCGGAGGTAAAATTTCCTTCGATTCAGGATGAACAAGGGCAAGAGGTTCCATTAAGTGAAGGCCGCTATAATAATTATCTTCGTTCTTCTGATCGTCGAGTACGTCAGGACGCATTTACCGGTATTCTAGGCTCTTATAGCCAATATCGTAATACGATGGCGGCAACACTGAATGGTCACGTAAAGCAGCATGTGTTTTTTGCTCAGGCTCATAACTATCGTACTGCACAAGAAGCGGCTCTTGTGCCAAATCATATTCCTGTTGAGGTATATGATAATCTTATTACCACCGTAAATCAAAACCTAGCTCCCCTGCATCGTTATGTATCACTCAAGAAGAAAGCATTGGGCATAGAGGACATACATATGTATGATCTATATGCGCCAATGGTAAAAGATGTGGAAATTCAGTTATCTTATTCAAAAGCTCTGGAGCTTGTTCGGCAAGCCTTGACTCCTCTTGGTGAGGAATATTTAGAAAACTTTAATAAAGGAATTTCTTCTCATTGGATTGATGTATACGAAAATCAAGATAAACGCTCAGGTGCTTATTCTTGGGGCGTCTACGGTGTCCATCCTTTTGTATTTTTAAATTATAACGGGCAGTTTAGTGATGCATCTACCCTTGCCCATGAGATGGGGCATGCTCTGCATAGCTTTTATAGTACCAAGAGCCAGCCCTATCCTACTGCGGATTATGTGATTTTTACAGCCGAAACCGCTTCTACTACAAATGAGATATTGCTTATTGATTATATGCTGGCAAGAACAACGGATAAAAAAGAAAAAATGTATTTGCTTAATCAATATTTAGAAAATATTCGAACTACCTTATATCGGCAGACGATGTTCGCTGAATTTGAAAAAGAGATTCATGATCGAAGTGAAAAAGGTGAGACTTTGACTGCAGATCTTATGGAGGAGATCTATCATGATCTTAATGTAAAGTACTTTGGTCCAGAAATGATTGTAGATAAAGAAATTGATATTGAGTGGGCTCGGATTCCACATTTTTATCGAAATTTTTATGTATATCAATATGCTACAGGATACTCTGCAGCAACGGCTTTTGCTAAGCAGCTTCAAACTGAAGGAAAAGCAGCCCAAGAACGATATACGAACAAGTTTCTAAAAGCGGGTGGTTCTGATACACCAATTCGAATCTTGAAAAATGCTGGTGTTGACATGTCCACCCCTCAACCAATAGAAATTACATTAGCTAAATTTAATCAATTATTGGATGAATTGGAAAGCTTGCTGGGAGAGAAATAGCCTTGCAACTCTCTGAAAAGTCTAGCTTATCCTGACGGTATGGATAGCGCTGCAATAAAACAATAAACACAAAAGTCTTTTATGGAAACACAAGAAATTTATAAATTTACAAAAAAGACAAAATAATATAAAAAAACGTTGACATTAGTAAAAGAAAAATGATAAAATTCATCTCAAAGCATAATGAAGAATAGTAATGACGGAGTAAGTAAACCACTTGTAAATTTACAGAGAGTCGGCATAAGGTGGAAGGCGACAATGAGCGGTGGAAGAAGATCCCTCCGGAACTGTGTTTCTGAACGTTAGTAAGAAATACCGGATTAGCCACGTTATTTGGCTTAGGTTTGATAGAACTGAAGAGGCATTGTTATGCAATAAAGGTGGTAACGCGGGTGATAACTCGTCCTTGAATAGATTCAAGGGCGAGTTTTTTATTTGATTTTTTAAGGCAACCTTAAGTACAGGGCTTTCAAAATCTAGTTATCTTTTCTCATTGTTCTTTGTGCCTCTGTGGTTCAGTTATATGCTTTAAAAAACGCGCAGCGTTTTCTTATCAAATTTTGGGGGTAAAATATGAGTCAGAATACTTTTAAGGTAGCTAATTCTTGTGTGTCAATCGAAGACGTATATACAGCGGCAGGGAAGCTGCAAAATGTAATTAAGAAGACAGAACTTATTGAAAGCCCCGTTTTCAGTAATGAGTGTGGTAACACTGTATTCATTAAAGCGGAAAATCTTCAAGTGACAGGTGCATTCAAAATCCGCGGAGCATTTAATAAATTGAGTACGTTAAGTAATGAGGAAAAAAGCAGGGGAGTCATCGCTTCCTCAGCAGGGAATCATGCCCAGGGGATTGGCTATGCAGCCCAGATATTGGGTATTAAGGCTACTGTTGTAATGCCTGCAACCACGCCCATCATTAAAGTGGAAGCGACAAGAAATTATGGAGCAAATGTTGTATTATACGGCGATAGTTATGATGAAGCTTATAAAAAAGCTAGAGAGCTGGAGAGTGAGCATAACTATGTTTTCGTACATCCCTTTGATGATTTTGATGTTATTCTTGGTCAAGGTACAGTGGCTCTGGAAATTTTGAATCAACTAGAAGATGTTGATGAGATTTTAGTTCCTATCGGCGGAGGCGGTTTAGCCAGTGGTATTGCCTTTGCGGCTAAAATGCTAAAACCAAGTATAAAAATTATCGGGGTTGAGCCAGAAGGTGCATGCTGTATGAAAGAGTCTCTGGCTCATAAGAAAGTAATAGAACTGGAGAAAGTGGATACCATAGCAGATGGTGCTGCAGTAAAAAGGGCGGGTACATTAACTTTCGAATTTATCAGAGAGTTTGTTGACGAAGTCATCACTGTTTCTGACTTTGATATTGCAGAAGCAATATTGCTCTTAATCGAAAAGCACAAACTGATTACTGAAGGAGCAGGGGCGCTGTCCTTAGCTGGATTAAAGAAATTAACTTCCAAGAATAAAAAGGTAGTTTGTTTAGTCAGTGGAGGAAATATTGATATTTTAACGATTTCGGCTATTATAAATAAAGCCTTAGTATTTAGGGGAAGGTTGTTCTGCTTTACCATTAATTTACCTGACAAGCCGGGAGAATTATTGCATGTGGCAAAAATTATCTCTGAATTAAATGCAAACGTAATAAAACTGGATCATAATCAATCCAAAGTGATGGACAGCTTTAAACAGGTTCAACTGGAAGTTACTGTAGAGACAAATGGACATACTCATGTAGAGGAAATTGAAGCAGCCTTCTTGCGAAATGGTATTGATATCCAAAAAATTTATTAATACACTAATCGTTGGCTGTAATGAGATTTAATGAAGTTAAATTATGAAGAGTTAAAAATTAGGTATTGCCTATTATAATTCTTTACCTTATAATGAAAGAAAAAAGTGTCAATTAACTGACACAAGCAAAGACGCTTGTACAGGGACTAATTTTAGTTCTGTATAGAGCGTCTTTTTTGTTTAGAAAAATTTATATAATCCTTCTAAATGCAGAGCTTAAAAGCGTTATTATATGATAAGGGAGGCATAAGTTTATGAATGTTCAGTATCCTTTGTCGATGGCAGAATTTCGCGGTTATCTTGAAGCAGACCAATCGGAAAAAGCAATAGAAAGTTTTCAGCAGCTTATAACCTTATATGAATTGCAGCAGGCTAGGCTGGAGGCACTATTGGATACAGTTAATGAGGCGGTATGCATTATTGATGAATCAGATAAAGTAGTTGTATGGAATCATCATGCTGAGCTTCTATATGGAATTGCCTCGGATGAAATTATTGGGCGTCCTATCGAAGGTTTCTTCTCCAATCTAATGCTAACTAAAGTGATGAAAGAACGCCGCACCGTGCATGAGCAATACCATACTCCTTGTCCTGATACTCATGTCTTAATTAATGCAAGACCAGTAAAGTTATCTGGTCAAGTGATCGGCGGAGTTTGTGCGGAACGAGATATTACAGAAGTGGTGCAGCTAAATCAAAAACTATCCCAGACTCATCAGGAAGTACAAACCTTAAAGCAAGAAATTGATAAAATTCATTCCCAGTCAGACTCCTTTTCGACGGTTTATGGGCATAGTACTGCCATTCGTGAAGCGGTTAGTATTGCCAGACGTGTTGCAGCAACGGCAGTTCCGGTATTGCTGCGTGGGGAAAGCGGTACAGGAAAAGAATTATTTGCTCGCGCTATTCATGATGCCAGTCAGCTTACAGGTCCTTTTATTGCGATAAACTGTGGAGCCATTTCTCCTAATCTATTTGAAAGTGAATTGTTTGGTTATCAGCCCGGTGCGTTTACGGGAGCTGACCGCAAGGGAAAAGTGGGATTATTAGAGCAAGCAAATGGAGGCACTCTTTTGCTTGATGAGCTGGGGGATATGCCGAAAGACATGCAGGTAAAGCTACTGAGAGTTCTGCAAGATAAGAGTTTTTATCGTGTGGGCGGCAACAAAGCCATTTTTATTGATGTTCGAATTATTGCTGCTACTCATCGCAATTTAGAAGAAATGATTAAGAATGGTGAATTCCGCGAGGATTTATATTATCGCTTGAATGTAGTGGCGGTATCGCTGCCTTCATTGCGTGACAGGTTAGATGATATTCCCGAATTAGTTCATAAGGGTGTCTTGCATTATGGCACAATTCATAATAAAAAAATCTCAAAAGTGAATCCTGCTCTCATGGCATCTTTTATTCAATATCCATGGCCTGGAAATATTAGAGAGTTATTCAATGTATTAGAACGGCTGGTAATTTTAGCTGATAGTGACCAACTGGGTGTTGATAATCTGCCAGCTACCTTCTGCCAATTGGACTTTCCTATAGAAAGTGTAGATCCTTGTGCTATAGAAGGTAGTTTGTTGGAAAAAACGATAAGTCTAGAAAAAGAAGTTATCGCTAAAGTTTTAGCAGAATTCCATTTTAATAAGGCAGCTGCAGCAAAAAAACTCGGTATCCCTCGCAGTACCTTATATTACAAAATGCAGAAGCTGGGTCTAGGGTGTCAATAAATCGACGCTATCGTCAGATGGTAGATAAAAAACGTTGCTATAAAGGGTCATTTATTAAAATAGATACAGAAAAGTGCCGAAAAAAATATGATCGGCACTTTTTCTGTATTAATAGGCTAGAATGATGACACAGAGAACACAGAAGGAAATTTTTAGCCCTTACCTATGTTTTCTCTGTGTTCTCTTCGCCTCTGCGGTCCGAAGCAGTAGTAGTGCTTTTTCTATTTTCACTAAAATTATAATATAAAATATATAGTTGGCACGGTTATTGCATTGAGAATAGGGCAGGAGGTGTTCCACTATGAGAATTGTCAACCATCCAATACTGACATTTCCAAAACAAGATATGGTGACCTTCACATTGAATGGTCAAACGATAGAGGGAGTAGCGGGAGAACCAATTGCTGCTGCATTGCATGCAGCTGATGTAAAGGTATTGCGTCATAGTCATGGGCGTAACCGTCCTCGTGGACTTTTTTGTGCCATTGGCAACTGTTCATCTTGTTTAATGACAGTAGATAAAATTCCGAATGTACGGGTTTGTATTGAGCCCCTTCGTGCTGGCATGGTAGTAGAGACCCAGGAAGGGAAGGGAAAGATTGTATGATAGCGACAGAAGTTTTAATCATAGGAGCTGGTCCAGCTGGTTTAATGGCTGCCATTCATGCTGCAGAAGCTGGTGCAAAAGTACTGCTTGTTGAACGGGCAGATCGCTTAGGCGGGCAGTTAATCAAGCAAACACATAAATTTTTTGGTTCCAAAGCCGAATTTGCCGGAGAACGTGGAATGGATATAGCTGAGAAATTGATCAACTGGAGCTCGGAAATTTCAGGTATTACCATTTGGAAAAATGCTGTAGTATTGGGAATCTATCCAGATGGCATAGTTACGATTTCTCATGAAGGTGCTTTTTGCACAGTCAGCCCTAAAAAAATTATTATTGCAACGGGTGCTTCGGAAAAAACCATGGCTTTTCCTAATAATGATCTGCCAGGCATTTATGGCGCAGGGGCAGTCCAAACCTTAATGAATGTTCATGGAGTAATACCCGCGAAAAGGATATTGATGATTGGCGCCGGCAATATTGGTGTGATCGTAGCCTATCAATTGCTGCAGGCGGGTGTTGAAGTGGCAGGCATTGTAGAAGCAGCACCCCAAGTTGGGGGGTATCGTGTTCACGCTGCTAAGCTGCAGCGGCATGGTGTACCCATCTATACATCTCATTCGATACAATCAGCCCATGGTGATTCCTGTTTGGAAGGTGTTACGATTTGTCAATTAGACGAACAATGGCAGCCGATTGCGGGAAGTGAAAGCTATATTGCTGTAGATGGGCTCTGTTTGGCGGTAGGATTAAGCCCCTTGACAGAACTGTTGTGGCAGGCAAATTGTGAAATGAAGTTTGCAGCAGAATTAGGTGGCTATGTACCATTGCGTGATGCTAATATGAAAACAACCCATGAGAATATCTATGTAGCTGGCGATGTTTCAGGAGTCGAAGAAGCGTCAGCAGCTATGGTAGAAGGAAAATTGGCAGGCTTGTATGTTGCATCGGTACTAGGACATAAAAAAGAATCATTTGCAAAAGAATTTCAGACTGCAAAATCACAACTGAGTGCCCTGCGCTCTGGTCCGGCAAGTGTGAAGATTTGTATGGGACTTAGCAAAGTTGTTTTAGAGGGGGTTGGGTAGAATGCCATCACAAGAACGCTTTGAGAAAGGTCCAATTGCTTTATTTGAATGTATGCAGCAAATACCCTGTAACCCTTGTGCTGATGCTTGTCCAAGAGGTGCCATTACCGTAAAAGAAATTAATGATTGTCCTACGTTAAATGAAGAACTTTGCAATGGCTGTGGAGTGTGTATGACTCACTGCCCTGGATTATCTATCTTTGTTGTTGATTATACCTATGGAAAAGATGTGGCCTTAGTTAAAATTCCCTATGAATTTTCTCCTTTGCCTGAAGCCAAATCTGTTGTTGATGCTTTAAATCGGCAAGGTCAATCTATCGGTACTGCTAAGGTCATTCGAGTACAAACATCACCAAATAAAACAAATATTATTTGGCTGTCTGTTCCCCGGGAATTAGCTATGGAGGCACGCAGCATTCGCCTAAGAAAGGAGGAAGGTCATGAATCATAATGATATTATAATCTGTCGTTGTGAAGATATAACCTTGGGAGAAATTAGAGAGCAGATTGCGCTGGGAAAACATACTCTGGAAGAAATAAAAAGAGCTTGTCGCTCCGGAATGGGCCCTTGCCAAGGAAGAACTTGTGCTCCTCTTATAGTTAGCGAAATTGCCAAGGCCACAGGAAAGCCTGTCGCACAGATCCCTCTGCCTACGTTTCGTCCTTCTACCTCTCCGATTAAGATGGCTTCTTTGCTAGGAGGAGATCAACATGATTAAGACAGCAGATGTGGTAGTAATTGGCGGCGGTGTCATCGGTTGTTCCACTGCCTATAACTTAGCTAAATTAGGTGCAGGCAAAGTAGTCGTATTAGAGAAAAACTATTTAGCTAGTGGTGCAACAGGGCGCTGCGGTGCGGGCATGCGAATGCAATGGGGCACAGAGACCAATTGTCTTTTGTCTCGTGAAAGTGTCAAGATGCTTTCCCATTTACCAGAAATATTAAATGTGAATGTGGATATTGAATTTACTCAAAATGGCTATCTGATGCCCGCTTACTCGGAGAAAATGGCAGAGCAGTTTAAAAAGAATTTGGTACTGCAAAATTCTCTTGCTATTCCTGCTCGCTGGGTGACGCCTGAGGAATCTTTGGAAATTGTCCCTTTTTTGAATACAAAAGGAATGTTTGGTGCTACTTATTGTGCAGAAGATGGTCATTGTAATCCTTTTAAAGTAACAGAAGCTTATGCCCAAGCCGCCCAAAATTTAGATGTTGAGATTTATACTGATACGGAAGTACAAGGCATTGTAACGAAGAATGGTAAAATTATTTCCGTCCGCACCAATCAGGGAACTATTCAAACGGATACGGTTGTAAATGCTGCAGGAGGATATGCAAAGACTGTCGGCCGTATGGTTGGCGTTGAACTTCCAATTTTTCCAGAACGTCATGAAATTTTGGTAACAGAACCTGTGGAACCTACTATGGAACCCATGGTGATGAGTTTTTATCATAATTTATATTGTCAGCAAAGTCCTCATGGCAGTTTTATTATGGGAATTGGTCATCCAAATGAACCGGAAAGTTATAATATAAAATCCAGTTGGCAGTTTTTACGTGATATGGCAGAGCGTCTTGTAGAAATTCTGCCGCCTTTGGCAGGGTTAAATGTAGTTCGGCAATGGGCAGGATTATATGATATGTGTCCTGACCGAACACCGATATTAGGCAGCAGTCCTGCGCTCGATCGTTTCTTCACTGCTGCAGGCTTTAGTGGTCATGGTTTCATGATTTCACCTATCACAGGTCAACTAATGGCAGAAATGGTAGTGGGAAAACCTACGGCCTTTCCTATCCAAATGTTTGATGCTGGACGGTTTGACCGCGGGGAGTTATTTGTAGAGCCATCTGTTGTGTGAAGTAATATGTATCAATACATTAAAATACGAAAGTGAGGAATTTAAAATGATTACAGAATACAAAAATGAACCTTTTACTAACTTTGGTCTTCCAGAAAACAAAGCTGCTATGGAGAAGGCATTGGCTGGAGTGCAGTTGGAAAAATCTTCCCATTATCCTCTTGTTATCGGTGGAGAACCTGTGGATACAGAAGCACGTATTACATCGATCAATCCTTCCAACACATCTGACATTATTGGTACCGTTGCCCGGGCCAATATAGATCTAGCCGAAAAAGCAGTGCAAGCTGCCAATAAAGCATTTGCCTCCTGGCAGTATGTAGACCCAGCAGAGCGATCTTTGTATCTGTTTAAAGCTTCTGCTATTTTACGCCGGCGTAAATTTGAGTTTTCCGCTTGGTTAGTGGAAGAGGCAGGAAAAACATGGGTCGAAGCAGATGCTGATACTGCAGAAGCAATTGATTTTATGGAATACTATGCGCGCCAGATGGATAAGTATGCAAAAGGCATGGAAGTAACACCTTATCCTGGAGAACAAAATGAGTGTGCCTATATTCCTCTCGGTGTCGGTGTTGTAATCCCGCCATGGAATTTTCCCTTGGCCATTTTGGCAGGAATGACTGCAGCAGCGATTGTAGCTGGTAATACAGTGATTATGAAGCCTGCAAGCTCAACGCCTGTAATTGCTGCTAAATTCATGCAGCTGTGGGAAGAAGTCTCTTTGCCTGCTGGTGTTGTGAATTATCTTCCCGGCAGCGGCGGCACGATTGGCGATTATTTGGTATCCCATGCTCAAGTGCGCTTTATCAATTTTACAGGTTCTAAAGAAGTCGGACTTCGCATTAATAAGTTAGCTGCTGAGTTGTCCCACGGGCAGAAATGGATAAAAAGAGTCGTAGCTGAAATGGGCGGTAAAGATTCTATCATTGTAGACAGTGAAGCTGATCTTGAAGAAGCAGCTGCTGGAATTGTTGCATCTGCCTTTGGGTTCCAGGGACAAAAATGTTCTGCCTGCTCTCGTGCTATTATCGTAAAAGACGTATATGATGCAGTATTGGCGAAGGTAGTCGAAAAAACGAAGGCACTTAAGATTGGTGCTGCCAGCAGCCCTGAAAGTAATATTGGACCTGTAATCGATGAAAGCTCTTACCAAAAGATTTTAAGCTATATCGAAATTGGTAAAACAGAAGGGAAGCTGGAGTGCGGTGGATCTACAGCCGGTGAACAAGGCTACTTTATTGCGCCAACTATATTCTCAGGGATTTCTCCCGAGGCTCGTATTTCCCAGGAAGAGATATTTGGACCCGTGCTTGCGATCATTTCAGCTGATGATTTTGATCATGCTCTTGCGATTGCCAATGGTACTGAATATGGCCTTACTGGTGCTGTGTACTCAAAGAACCGTACGAAACTGGAAAAGGCTCGCCGTGAATTTCATGTAGGCAATCTATACTTTAACCGTAAGTGCACAGGTGCTTTAGTTGGTGTTCATCCTTTTGGCGGCTTTAATTTATCTGGTACCGACTCTAAGGCTGGCGGTGCTGACTATTTATTATTGTTTTTACAGGCAAAATCAATTTGTGAAAAACTATAAGTAAGAGTCATGATCTAATTGACAATTTTGTAATGTGAGGAGAATGATATTACTGATTTGTCAATTGAGATGAATAAAATGTACTATAAAATGTTCAAAAAATATAAAATGTTTTTTTGAAAAAAACACTTGTCAATTGTGAAAACGCACGATATAATAAAAAACAAATATAAGATTAAAGCAATGGTGCTTTGAACAGAGAGTATTTTCTTCTGTTTGAAGCACCTTTTTCGATATTTTGATGGGGGTGGTAGGGAAGACGGTAAAGCATAGAAAGATTTGAAATAATATAATTAATAAGGGGGATTATTGTGTTTAAGAAAATGAATGCTAAATGGTTATCTTTATTCACTGTTGTCATATTGATTGCTGGATTGGTAGCTGGGTGTGGTGGAAGTGCTAGCAAGGATATTAAAATTGGTGTTGTATATGAATTGACAGGAAATACTGCATCCTTTGGTACAGCTGCTGCCAATGGCGCTAAGCTGGCATTCAAAGAAATTAATGCTAATGGTGGCGTTCTGGGCAAACAAATCCAAATCGCAGTTGCCGATAATAAAGGTGAACCATCTGAATCCTCTAATGCAATGACAAAAGTTATTTCTCAGGATAAAGTAATTGCTGTTACTGGATTTACTACCAGCTCTAACGGTATCGCAGGTTCAACCGTTGCTGAAGCGAATAAAATTCCATTTGTTGCTGCTGCAACAACAAATCCTAAGGTAACCTTAGATGAGAATACTGGAAAAGTTAAAAACTATACCTTCCGCGTATGTTTTATTGATCCTTTCCAAGGTACAGTAGGAGCAAATTTCGTATTAAATTCTCTTAAAGCTAAAAATGCTGCTGTCATGATTGATAACTCTAGCGATTACAGCAAAGGCTTATCTAAATTCTTTAAAGATGCTTTTACTAAGGGCGGCGGTAACATAGCTATCGAAGAGGCTTATTTACAAAATGACCAGGATTTTAAAACGCTGTTAACCAAAATTAAAGCTACTAATCCAGATGTAATTTATGTACCTGGTTATTACGGTGAAGTAGGAAAAATCATAAAGCAAGCTCGTGAAATTGGTATTACCGTACCGTTTGTGGGTGGCGATGGTTGGGATTCACCTAAACTGGCTGAAATCGGAGGGCCAGATGCTCTTAATAATACGTACTTTACGAATCACTATTCCGTAGAAGATAACAGCCCCAAATCAGAAGCATTCCTTGATGCTTTCCAAAAAGAATATGGTCAAGTGCCAGATGCGATGGCTGTTCTAGGTTATGATGCGGCATATGCTTTAGTAGATGCCATTAAACGGGCTAACAGCACAGACTCTGAAAAAATTCGTGAGGCACTAGCCAATACAAAAGATTTCCAAGGGGTAACTGGCTCCTTAACATTAAACGATACCCATGATGCAATAAAAAGCGCTGTAATTATTGAAATGAAAAATGGTAAACAAGTATATAAAGAAACGGTAAAACCTTAATAGAACCAATAAAGAAACTGCCAGAGATAAAATCCCTGGCAGTTTCTTTATTGGTTCTATCGATACTAGTACAGAAATTGTTAACG
>CAMKSY010000018.1 GCA_946415545.1 uncultured Pelosinus sp.
AGATATTAAGGTAAAATATTTGCCTTCCAAGCAGATTACAAAAGAATTGCTTAGCGAGTTATGTGCAATTCCTGGTGGAGCCGCTTTGGTTCTAGGATTTGCGTCACCGGATCATCAGTTTGACGATCTTGCAGCTGTACTCCAAGGATTGCTGCCAGCAGATACAAAATTCCTTTTAGTATCCACCTATGGGGAACTATATAATGACAAAAATAATCCTATATTATATCAGCCTGCAGTAGATAATCGTGGTATGATTGTTCTACAGTCATTTTCTCGTCGAATGATTGCCGATTGCTATACTGTGTCTATACCATTATTTAATAGTGATATCAAACAGCAGCAGACGACTCAAACAATTGATGAACGAATAGGGAAAATCCAGCACGAGCTGGAACAGCAGGAAATACCCTTTTTGATCAATAGTAGTGATACAGTGGCCTTAACCTACATTGATGGTTTGTCCAGCAGTGAAACGTTTGTTATGCAGGCCATTTACCGCAGCAAGAAATATCCGTGTATGTTTATTGGCGGATCGGCCGGCGGTAAAACTGACTTTCAAAATACTTATATTGCTAACGGCACAACTGTAATGCAAAATCATGCTGTAATTTGTTTTATCAAGCTGAATCCGGCTTATCGCATTGGCATTTTTAAAACTCAAGGTTACAGCAAGGATCAGGGCGAGTTTGTGATTGCTCAGGCCAACTCAGGTTTACGTTCCGTTAGTAAAGTTCTTGATAAAAATCTTAATAGCATCAGCTTTGTTGATGCATTGAAAAAACACTTCTGCTGCGCGACTTTGGATGAACTTACAGCAAAATTGCAAAATTATAGTTTTGCAATTGAAATTGACGGCGAAATCTTTATCCGGTCGATTTCGAGTATTGATGAAGTCACAGACAATGTTTACTTTCATTGTGATTTGGCTGCCGGGGAAAAACTGTTTGTTGTCAGACAAACCAGCTTACTAGAGACACTTAAGAAGGATTGGGCAGAGTTTAGTAAGGAAAAGCCAGAGCCAATCGGAGGAATTCTGAACGATTGTATTCTGCGGCGATTGCTAAATGTCCGAGAAGTAGAATCGATACAATTATTTTCCCAGATTCCGGTAGCTGGATACTCCAGCTTTGGTGAAATGCTAGGAGTAAACATTAATGCAACCCTGACTGCGGTATTTTTTTATAAGCCGGAACCGGGGCAGCTATTTAAAGATCGTTATCTTGATTTATTCCCGGTTTATTATAGCAATTTTGAGCAATACTTCTTGAAACGACGTTTGAATCAATTGGCTATCATCAATGAATTACAAAACCAGACTGTTCAGCTGCTGGAACAATACCGGCAGACCATCCCTGACATTGTCAGTAATGTGGATGGGGTGGGACAAAGTGTACGTGTCATTGGAGAAGAGACCCGAAACCTATCACAGCTTTTTAGCGAGAATATTAGGAGCATTAAAAACTTAATTCAGATTACCAATCAGGTTGTTCCGCGGACTCATGTACTATCTGACAGCACAGATGACCTTAAAAAAGTACTGGCAGATATTAATACCATTGCAGCTCAAACTAATCTGTTGTCGTTGAATGCAACGATTGAAGCTGCCCGTGCCGGGGAGCATGGCCGTGGTTTTACGGTAGTGGCAAACGAGGTAAATAAGCTGTCTACTCACACCCAGGATAGTCTGAAAGCAACAAATCAATCGGTTCAGACATTAGTTGACGGTGTGCACAGCATAGAAACAATAGTGGCTGAAAGTCAGGAATTCACCACTAATTTTGAGAAGCAAATGGAACAATTCAGCGTTGAACTTGCTGCTATCATCACAAAGAATACTCAGACCATTGATGCTGTTGAAACTTCAATGAATTACATCTATGAATTGAATCAATTAAATCAAACAACCCAGGGAGAAGTGAAAAAACTGGCCGAGCTTGTAAAAAGCATGAATATTGTTCAATGATAGCTGATTAGCTGTAGTTCTCGTAAATGTCAAATTTGCGGATCGTTTCATTTTGGTAATTAAAATGTTTCTAATCAGAATAGAATTACAAAGCATTATGATTCTTGAAAAGCGGCGTTATGAAACCAGACATGTCCCAGTTGCTGCTTGCTTCTACCTCGATTTTTTCTTTCACGTATGGGCTTTGCTGGAATTCCAGCCACAAACGTGTTTGGATCCACACTTTTGGTTACTACCGATCTTGCAGCAACTACGGCTTGTTCACCCACCACTATACCTGGCAATAACATGGAATGAGAGAAAACTTTAGCAAAATCCTCTACTTTCACCGGTGCATATATTCTTTTACCGTGATTGTATTCAAGATGTGAGTGTGTATAAATTTCTACCTTTTCAGTTAATGTAACAAAATTGCCAAGCGTAATTCCGCCTTTGCCATCTAAAAACACGTCACGATTTAGAAAAACATCATCGCCTACTTCGATATTTTGACCAAAATTAAATCGCACACCCTCCATGGCGATAAAATTTTTGCCACATTTTTTAAATAACATTTGAGCGAGAATGCGCCGAAAGGGGACAGCAAAATTAGTAATTAAGCTAAGCGGCAATTTGTCAAATATCTCCCAGAGTAAATGCAGGAATTTCTGTTCCATTGTAAAAGGCAGGACCTTAATTTGAGGCAAATATTCATCGTATAATTTAAATTCATCAAATAATTCCTTGGGAAATAAATGGGTCGCGTTAATTAATTCTAAAATTGTGTAGGTTTTTTTCTCATCCAATCCGCTTTGAACGATGGATTCAATAGTTGACAGCTTATTACCAATATTCATAAATACCTCCCAAGCTATATCATATGGAATTTTGAATGTGATATTCCATTAATCTTAACACTCCGGATCATTCATTTTGGCATCACGATTGCAATCCATTATTGAGTAAATATAGAGATACATCATTTCCTCGCTTTTTTACTATACTTTAAATTCTGCCACTAAACTATATAGACGATCGGAGATTTCGACTAATTGTTTGGTAGAATCAACAATTGCCTGCATTCCAGCAGCCTGTTCCTCTACGGCAGCTGCTACTTGCTGTGTAGAGGCAGATGTCTGTTCTGTAATTGCAGCAGCATTCTCTATATCTGCCATAGTAGCTTGCACCTCTTCATTCATGATGCTTGCGGAGGAAGATACGTCATCGACAACTACAATAATTTCACCGACGGTTTTTTCAATATCGTCAAAATGAGTACCAGCCTGAATGGCAATTTCCATACTACCGGTAATTTCCTGGGAACCTTTATTCATACTCTCAGTTATGGAGGCAATCTGTTGCTGAATGCCATTGATAAGCTGAGCTATTTGCTGGGCTGCGCTGCCGGACTGCTCAGCCAGTTTCCTAACTTCATCTGCGACAACAGCAAATCCGCGACCGGCTTCACCTGCTCTGGCTGCCTCAATAGCAGCGTTAAGAGCCAACAGATTCGTCTGACCGGCAATACCGGTAATGACTTCAATAATGTTGCCAATTTCAGAAGACTGTGCTAATAGCAGCTGGCTTTCTTGTAAGTTGCTGTTGTTATGCTTTACGATTGCGCTCATACTTTCCACTGTATGTTTTACAGATTGAAGACCGATGGAGCTTACCTCCTGTGATCTTTTAGCCACTTGAAGCATTTCACGGCATTTGTCAGTAACCGTTTTTCCAGACTCACCGACTTGCTTGGTCTTATTGGCAGCGTCTGATACATGGGTTGCCTGTTGATCGGCGCCCTGAGCCAGCGCCTGCATTGTCAAGGCCACTTCCTCTGTCATTTTGCCTGTATCCTGACAAGCATCGGCTACGTCACGGGAAAGACGCTTTATCTTTTCCGATTCATCAGTGATATTATTTACCACTCCCCGCAAGGTTGAGACGGTCTTACTGAAGGCATAAGCCAGCCTGCCAATTTCATCTTTAGAGTCAATTTGGAGTGAGCCAGTTAAATCTCCGGCAGCCACTTGGTCAGCAAACTTGCTGAGTTGGCTGAAAAGGCGGCCAATAGCCAAATAAATGACGATAGACATGAGTACAATGACTGCCACTGTGATCAACAGCATCATTGTGAGTATTTTATTTGCTGACGCGAAAAGCTCATCTTCGAAAACAACATTAGCTACTGTCCAGCCTGCTATTGGAATGGGGTTATAAAATACAATTTTTTTATCTGTTCCATCAGTGTAGCGGAATATGCCAGGTTTCCCTCCAGCAATCAGTTCGCCAAGTTTACGGATATTTTCGTTATCGATATTTGATAACTTTTCCTTCATAGCCCATTCTGAATTGGGATGAACAACGAAAGTACCGTCTTGTGCCAAAAGAAAACCATATCCTTTTTCTCCGTACTTCAACTGCTGGGTTATTTGCTGGATCGTTTCAATGGTCAAACTCGCCCCAGCGCCAGCTGTCGCGTTTCCTTGATTATCTTTTCGATAGGCTATCATAAGCACCATATTCTTATCATATGCCTGGGAATATGCTGGTTTATAAATAGCATCATAAGGAATACCGCCGGTACGGGAAAAACGTTCTCCTGCTTCTGATGCGCCACCTTTGGCCCATGGATTCGTTTTTAATACTCCCGCTTTTACATCATAATAACGGGCTGTCAGTTTACTTAAAGCTTCAGGGTTGCTGTATTCCTGAGGCTCTAAAGAGTTGACAATATGCAGAGCTGCATATTGGTTAGGATATGCTTCATTGATAAATTTCCAACGGGATAGCAGAAGTTCATCAATCAGCTTTATAGACTCATCCTGCCGTTTAAGATCAAGTTGTGGATTTGTTTGCAATATCCGGGTAACCATCGGACTTTCAGCCGTTTCACGTACTTCGCCAAGCCGCCCTGTCAGCCACGTATTCATATGATCAGCCGCTTCACTGGTTCTAAGTACCATAGAGTCAGTTAATTCGGATTCAATGACCTTTTGGAACTGCCAATAGGCAACTCCGGTTAAAGTGAGTAATCCAATAATAATTACGGGTAATATGATAGCCAGCAGCTTAAATTTAAAAGACAAGTTTTTCATCGTTTCAAACCTCCAAAGAATTGATTAATTGCTATAAATAAATTATTGTGTGTCAGATTACAATGGTGAAGTCTTCAAACTGATTAGAAACTTAACAAATACTAGTCCTTAATACCCAAGATCTAAATTTTCCAGTCTTCCGAACTGGGAATGACGATAGATTACTTGATCCAATATTATCCGTATATCCGCAGGCATATCTATAAACTCACAACCAAAGTTGTTATACTGTTGCCAGTTAACGTTTGCGGCAATAGCAATATTGCCTAGCTCTTTAGACAAGCACAGTCGCACTTTCGAATGAATTTCTAATGGATGTTCTACCTGCAGTAGTATTCCTTGCATACTAATATTAATCGCAGTGGCATGTATTGGTTCAGCAGATTCTTTACTCATAATAGTTACGGGTGCATCCACATTGACACGAGGAAAATTTCGATTATCATGTATGATAACAGCTTGTCTTGATGCAAGAGCTTCCTCAATCCACATACGGCTCCAAGTACCATTTCTGATGTCCTCTATTATCTTTTGTTCCATGCGAATCGTATCCTTGGATTTTTTTAATACATCATCGGCATCACAGGGATTTATGACGACAACTCCATCTTCGTCGCCAATTAAGATATCACCAGGATTTACAACCACTCCACCACAAGTAACAGGTACATTGATTTTCCCAGGGCGGTCTTTATAAGACCTGGTTAGCGTGGTACCTGCCGCGTAGATGGGTATATTCATTTTTCTTAATGCTTCGATATTACACACCGCACCATCAATAATAAGCCCGCCTAAGCCTCTCTGTTCAGCCCACAAAGCCAACAATTTTCCTATAACAGGGGTAATCAAGTCACTTTGAGCATCCATGACCACAACATCTCCAGGTTGTGCCAGATCAAGTGCTTTCTGAAATAGTAGATTATCAGCAGGATGGGACTTAACGGTAAAAGCTGGTCCAAGCAGCGGTAGATTATTAATTGGCTGAATTGTAGCGTTCATGCACGACATGCGATTCATATTTCCGGCGATAGTAGCTGCTGGTATTCCGATAAAAGCATCAATTAGTTTCTGGGGAGGTCGATTTATGTTGGTGAAAATATACAAACCAGCTTTTGACATGAATACATCGCTCCATTCTTAGGTTTAATACAGCCATAAATAAACCAATTACGTAGCTGACTGGCATTTAAATTTTCCTGGTAATCGGTACAATATTTTCCAGCCGTAATTTTACTGTAATGTATTTGTATATAAAATACAATTGACTTAACAGAAATGTAATTTATTATTAATATCCTTCTTGACTAGTAAAAAAATCAGCCCCTGGGTCTAAGTACGCAAAAAGGCTAATTTCCAAAAGGAAAATTAGCCTTCAGTATGGGACATGGGGACAGGTTATTTGTCCCAGATTTTCTCCAATCAGTAGCTCAGAAATTATAAATGCAGTAAATATGAACATAATTTGTCTTGTTTACTGTATACTAAGTTGGGTGATAAAAATGATAAACAACCGCATATTTGAAATCACAACCATATTGCTTAATAAGGGAACAATTACCGCCAGAGAGCTTGCCAGTCGTTTTGGAGTTTCAACAAGGACAATTTATCGGGATATTGATATGCTTTCCTCTTCAGGTGTGCCTGTGTATATGAATAAAGGCAATGGCGGCGGCATACATATTCTGGAGAATTATACGTTAAACAGGACAATTTTTTCGGAGCGGGAAAGCAAGAACCTTCTGATGGCGGTCAAATCCCTGCAGGCGACCCAATACCCAGAATTAGATATTGCCCTTGAAAAAATGGGGGCAATATTTAAGAATGCTTCCAATCACGATTGGGTAGAAGTGGATTTTTCTCCTTGGGCAAGTTCGCCCAATGAAAAGAATAAGTTTAACGACATTAAGCGGGCAATGCTAGAACGAAATGTCATTCGATTCGAATATGTGAATGGAGAAGGCCTGCGGAGCAGTCGGCTGGCGGAACCGGAGAAGCTTATTTTTAAAAATAATGCTTGGTATCTGATAGCCTTCTGCCGGCAGCATCAGGAGTTCAGAACCTTTCGAATATCCAGACTAAAAAAACTGAATATCCTAGCAGAACATTTTGAGAAAAAAGTGTTGCCAAAACCAAAAGTGGAAGAATGGAATAGTGACCCACAGTCGTTAATTCTCTTGAAACTCTGCTTTAAGGCACAAGTCATAAATCGAGTGTATGATTATTTTGATGATTCGTTTCTTTTTCCAAACGACGACGGAACTCTTACTTTAGTGGCAGAGTTTCCAGAAGACGAATGGCTTTACAGTTATATCCTATCATTTGGCAGTTTCGTGGAGGTAATTGAACCGGAATATATGCGTAAAATCATTGCAAAACGATTACGACAAGCATTACAAGTGTATGAATATGATTCAATGTGAAAATCTTTCTATTTATCTCAATTTCTAAATGACTTGCCATGCTCATTTAGACAAGATCTGACTGGAAGGGGCGGCAATGATTGATCAATATGCTTGAAGCATTAGCTGGTGATAGCAAAGGTACAAGCCGCTGAATAAATTTAGATGCATTAAGCATACTAAAGGAGGATATAAACAGAAAGAAAGGAGAGAATCATATGTTTAGCTTACGCCCTTATGAGCAAAATCATGGGCATTATAAAAATGCACTAAGTAAGTTTGCACGGAATTTTTTAGGAGATGATTTTGAAGCAATTTTTGAGAACCGAGACAATATCTCCAGCTCATTTCAAGTTGATCTGCGAGAAACTGATAAGAAATATGTATTAGAAGCAGATCTGCCTGGTATTAATAAAGAAGATATAAGCCTGCGTTATGAAAATAATTATTTAACAATTAGCGCGAGCAGAAATGAGATGCAAGAGATAAAAAGTGAAAAAGATTATGTCCGTCGGGAAAGACGTTTCGGTCAGTTCCGACGGAACTTTTATATAGACAATATTCAGGAGGATCAAATTGATGCCAAATTTGATCACGGAGTTCTTACAGTTACCTTATTAAAATCAGATCATCCTCAGGAAAAACAGGGCAATATCCCGATACAATAATCGTTAGAACATGAACGAGAGATCTTAATTCGACTCCTAATTGGAAAATCCTAAGAAAGACTGCCCATAATCGTGACTATGGGCAGTCTTTCTTAGGGTTTAACCAGGATGAATCTCCTGGCTTCATTAGGAGCTATAATCGTTAAGTCGGAAAAGGGATATAAGGGGATGCCTGTTTCTTGTGGAATAGCGGCAATCTGAACATAAAGGCAAAAAAATAGATGATACTCAACTCATTGAGTATCATCTATTTCTATTTATAACGTTCTACATAATTTTCTAGATTTCTCGCACCTTTATTAATTTCTTCCAAATTTGCAGCTATTTCTTGAGTCGCTGCTGCCTGTTCCTGGCTAACAGCGCTGGTAACTTCAATTGACTTATAGATATCAGAAACTGCTTTGCTCATTTCTTGCAATGTTTCCTGTATCTGCTTTGTTGCTTCCTGAGACTGATCAGCAAGCTTTCTTACTTCTTCAGCTACCACTGCGAAGCCTCTGCCTTGTTCTCCGGCTCTGGCTGCTTCAATTGCTGCATTCAGTCCAAGAAGATTGGTTTGCTGTGCTATCGTGCGTATAAAACTAATAACCTGGACTGTTTCTTGATTTCGTTTAATCAAGTCTTCTGCTAGCTGAATTGCTTTTTGTCCTGCACTTGCCAGCTCGCTTGCACTTTGGGCAACTTGTTCTACACTTGTGGATGCTTGTCCTGTTGAATTAGCTAGCTTTTCAACGGTATCTACTAATTTAAGACTATCGTTTAGATCTATGCCCGAGCTTAGCGTTCCAATAATCTCTTTGTTTATGCCATAAATAGGAGTGAAAATCGTTTTTATAGTGCGGCCATACACTTCAGGAGGAATATCTGCAAAAGTTTCTTTACCTGTATTAATACAATCTTCGATCGTACTGATCCCTTTAATTGGCTTGCCTGCAGGCAAATCAAGCTCAAATTTTTTAGCACGATGGTAGGATAAATATTCTGTTTGGCTTGTTAGACCAACTGCCATATCCTCCCGGACAATTTTGTTTAAGTAAGGAAGAACTATTTTAAAAGCCTCAAGTATTTCCTGGTTCGTACGTTCCATAATGACTACCTCCTAAAAATATCATAGGTATAGTTCTATATCGAGATATACAATACCTGTTAAAAGGATAATAAATTATAACGAAAAATGTAGAATAAACTCGAAAAATGTCCGTTTCTAATATTCTGTAGAATGTATATATGAAAATAATGTTTAATATGTAAAAAAATAGAAGGAATTAATATTTATAAAAGAGAAATGACCATAATCTAATAATAAAGTAAATTGCGGTATGTTCTCTTTGGTTCGATAATCTTAATGAATATACAATAATTTGAAGTAATCATTTAATAAAAGCAATGATCAAAATGAGTCTGAAAATTAAGAAGGAGGTAATTGAGATTGAGAAAGAAGAGTCTTAGTTGGACGGTAGTATGTTTATTCTTTAGCTTGCTGCTAATAGGGGGGTGCTCTTCGATGCAAGATAAGAAGGTATCGACAAAGCAGCAATACCCTGATAGACCTATTACCATTATCGTACCTTTTAGTGTGGGCGGTGGTATTGATTTAACTGCCCGATCATTAGAGAAATTTGCGCCTCAATCTTTTAAACAGCCTTTTGTGGTGGTGAATAAGCCGGGAGGGGCAGGCGCAATTGGCTGGAATGAGTTGTCGGGCGCAAATCCCGATGGATATACACTTGGTATAACGAGCTTAGATATATTATTGTTACCGTCATATGGGTCCACAAAATATAATTATCCAACGGCATTAGAACCCCTTGCACAGATTGCATCATTGCCTATGGTACTGGCGGTTCAAGCTAATCAACCCTGGAAAACGATAGATGAGATAATCGAGTACGCTAGAAAACATCCAGGGCAATTAAAGTTCGGCCATGTTGGAGTGGGATCATTTACTCATTTACTGGGAGAAATGTTTGGACAAGAGGCAGGTATAGCCATTGAGCAAGTTCCTTTCACGGGAGCTGGGGAAGTAACGGCCGCGTTATTGGGGGGACATATTCAGCTTGCGTTTATTAATCCTATGGTAGTCAAAGGACATGCTAAAGATGGGATGGTAAGGGTTCTGGCTGTTACCAGCGAACAACGGATGAGTGATCCCGTATTTGCAGAGGTTCCTACGTTTAAAGAGCAGGGATATGATATTCTTATAAGCAATTGGTATGGCGTAGCAGCTCCTAAAGAAATGCCAGACGAAGTGAAGGATAAGCTGGCAGAAGGTTTCAAAGCGATTATTAGCGATCCTCAATTTATAAAGAATATGACGAATATTGGGATGCAAGTAGACTATCTAGGACCAAAAGAATCACAGCTTAAATGGTTATCTGATAGCAAGAAACTTACTAAAATTTTAACACAAACAGATGTTTTGGATAAAATTAAAGAACAAAAGAAATGAATATACAACTTTTCTAGAAAAGGTTGATTTGATTAATCTTGAAGATCATTTATGACGAAGGACAGAGTATTCTAATGGTAAAAAAACAAATACCTTTCTTTATGTAATTTTCCAGGCAAAATTGACTTTCAGCGTTTAATTCGGTTACAATAATAAAAATGGTAGCCGACATTACATAGGTATGAAGAACAACATAAGAAGCAAAGTTTTTCGAGGCGGTCATTTGAAAATTTGATTGAATTAGTTTTGAGGAGGAGTCTGCACAAAGGGATTCCTCTTTTTATTTTCCTGGATAAGAATGCAGAATTAAGGTGGGATGCTGGTGTTCCTGTTTTTACAGATCTTAATTATTTTGTTGACTACTAAACTAGCTGGAGAAATAAGTGTCAGATTCGGACAACCAGCGGTATTAGGCAAGCTGGTCAGCGGTATTTTGATTGGTCCGGCGGTGCTGGGCTGGATTGCAAAATCCGAGATGCTTATGCAGATCAGCGAAATTGGCGTGCTGCTGCTTATGTTCTTGGCTGGACTGGAAACTGATCTTCAAGCCCTTAATAAAAATCGTAATTCTTCTATTGCAGTTGCGGTAGGTGGGATTATCCTGCCATTAACACTGGGCTGCCTTGCTGGCTTAGGGATAGGGATGGATCAGTCCCATGCACTGTTTTTAGGCTTGCTGCTGTCAGCTACATCAGTAAGTATTTCCGCTCAGACCCTCAGAGAGCTGGGACAGCTTAAAACTCGTGAGAGCACAACGATATTGGGAGCCGCGGTGCTGGATGATATCTTGGTCGTTACTATGCTTGCAGTTATGATGAGTTTCCTCACAACGGAACAAATAAGCCTTAGTCTGATTATTGGCAAGAAATTTTTATTTTTTGCTGCAATTGGATTGCTTGGCTGGAAGGCTGTACCGTGGTTGTTGAAACAGTTTGCACCTTTACGTGTTTCCGAGCCAGTCACTAGTGCCGCCCTGGTCATTTGTTTCTTTTTTTCCTATATGGCGGAAACACTGGGAGTAGCGGGGATTATCGGGGCATTTGCCGCTGGTATTGCTATTTCCCAAACCAGGTTTAAGCAGGAAGTCGAGCATAAAATTGAACCGATTGCATATGCTTTTTTTGTCCCAGTATTTTTTGTCAGTATCGGACTTTCCGTTTCACTAGCTGGGACCAGCAGTCAAATCGGAATGATTATCGGGCTTACCCTCGTTGCCATGTTAACTAAATTATTTGGTGCGGGGCTTGGGGCAAGGTTAACGGGATTTAGCAATCGATCCTCCCTGGGAATTGGGGCGGGCATGGTATCCCGAGGAGAAGTTGCACTCATTTTAGCGGCAATTGGCCTGGAAGCAAATTTGTTGAAGGAAGAGTATTTTACCCCTATTGTTATTGTGGTTCTTCTTACCACCCTGGTAACGCCGCCAATGCTTAAGAAAGTATTTGGTCAGAACTGATCCTGTGTCTTAAATTGCAAAAAAAAGTGATTATATATGGAAAAACTTAGCAGGATTTAACCTTGCTTAGGAGAAGATACCCATTAATCTACCTTTTAGTGGATTTAGGGGTATCTTCTCTTACTATTCGACACAACAACAACATGAACAATAATAGATTCTATATTCCGGGAAAAGTCGCAATATTCATACTTTTGATTTGGAAGTAATTTACTTTCTCTATTAGGAATAAATATAAAGGTAATGATGTTATCCAAATACAAAAAAGGAAAAGGGAGGCAGATGATTATGGTGAAAATACTAGTCTTTCTAATCTGGATGGGTAGTACCTTTGGTTTCATGACGTACATGATTTATCGCAGGTATAACAACACGCTGTATGGGAAACCCGATAACAGGCATGACCGGATAGGTGATCGCCTAAAGTACTTCCTGACAAATGTCGTCGGTCAGGATAAGGTGATGCAGGATCCGATTTCTGGTTTATCCCACGTTATGATCATGTGGGGCTTCATCGTACTCGGCTTTGGTGCACTAAATCTCGCAATAGAAGGATTGTTTGGTATTCCTGTACCCTTCATTGGCGATAATTCACTTTTTATCGGGTTGAAGGAACTGTTTCTGCTGTTGGTTTATATCGGTGTTATCGTGGCGGTGCTGCGGCGAACGGTGCTGAAGCCGGATCGCATAGAGAATTCCGCCGAAGCATTTATCATTCTTGGCTTGATCAGTCTTATTGTCACCGGAGACCTTTTATATAACGGCGCCAATTTTGCCCTTGGAGAGAATGCTGGCATCCGTCATGCAGCCTTTTTTGCCAATTTTGTATCAGGACTGCTGGTCGGAAATTCGCCTGAATCCCTTCAACAATTGGCAACCGCGGCTTGGTGGATACATTTTTTGGCAATGGGCTTGATGGGTGTGCTCATTCCCGGCTCCAAGCATCTGCATCTGGCCTTTGCACCGGCCAATGCGATTTGGCATACGTTACGCCCCTCAGGCTCCTTGACAAAAGTTGATTTTGAGGACGAGACGGCGGAGACCTTTGGTGTGAACAAATTGGAAGAATTCACATGGAAACAACTTTTCGATACCTACACCTGTGTACGCTGCGGCAGGTGTACGGAACAATGCCCTGCCTTTCAAACTGGCAAGCCCCTAGATCCCCGTGCGCTGCATGTTGAGCTGCGGGCTCATATGGAGGAGAAAATACCGCTGCTGGAAAAAATCAAAGCTTCCGGTGATCAAAAACCAGAATATACTGAAGCCGAACAGGCAATTCTCGACAAGATGATTATTGACGGCGTGTTTTCGGAAGAATTTATCTGGTCCTGTACGACCTGCCGTGCTTGTGAACAGGCTTGCCCTGTTTCCAATGAGCATGTGCAAAAAATTATTGATTTGCGCCGCTACATGGTGATGACCGAAGCTAAAATGCCGAAAGATGTGCAGAATGCCTTAAATTGCTATAAGAGCGGCAATCCGTGGAAGCTTCCTCGTGGCAGCCGCGGCGACTGGATGAAAGGTCTGGATGTCCCTGTCTGGTCAGAAGATACCGAGTATCTACTATATGTAGGGTGTGCTGGTGCCTATGACGACCGGGCTAAGCAGGTCAGCACTGCATTAGTAAAGGTGCTAAAAGCGGCGGGCGTAAAATTCGGCGTCCTCGGCAGCGAGGAACCGTGCTGTGGTGAGACGATTCGCCGGATTGGAAATGAGTATGAGTTTCAGTCAGTGGCCGAAGAAAATGTGGAATTGTTCAAGAGTTTAAGCGTCAAGAAAATTATTACTCTCTGCCCTCACTGTTTTAACTCTTTTAGAAATGATTATCCTGATTTTGGTGGTGAATTTCAAGTTATTCATCACTCCGAGCTGCTCGCAGAACTTATCCGTTCCGGGAAAATTAAGGCTAATGGCTCATTTAATGCTAAGGTTGTCTATCATGATGCCTGTTATCTCGGGCGTCATAATGATGTGTTTGATGCGCCCCGTACTGTTCTTCAGGCAGTGCCTGGGATCAACCTAACCGAGATGGGACGCAGTAGAAAGAATGCCTTCTGTTGCGGCGCGGGTGGCGGTCGCAACTGGATGGAAGAAGAGATTGGTCATGGCCGGCAGCGTATCAATGAAGTTCGAGCCAAAGAAGCTTTGGAGACAGGAGCTGGAGTCATTGCTACAGCCTGTCCGTATTGTCTGACTATGATTTTGGATGGCACTAAGGCTGATAGCACCAAAGAGCAGAGCCGAACATTGGATATTGCAGAAATTTTGGCTCATTCTCTCGAAAAATAGCAAACAAAAGGGACAATAAACATTGGCCTGTTTGTAAATTGATTAAAAATCCCCTGTATTGAACTTTTCTTAAAATTCAATACAGGGGATTTTTATAATTTATAACAATAGTTGATTTATTAAAAATAATTATTATTTACAATTCGATATTAATTATATATAATAAAAGAAATGTTATATAATGGAATATTGCTAATAAAGGTTTCTGGCTCTAATTCTTATATAGCAGCAGTAAAAGGAAAAGAGGTGCCTTATATGGGTAAACGAAAAGAGAATGAATGGCGTGGTAATCCATTTGTGATTCTTGCTGGACTATTAGTGTTATACACCGCAAGTAACTCAATTCTTACATTATTTAATTTATAAAATTATTCTTTCCAACCAGTGGTTTGGTGATGAAATGATCAGAGGCAGTTGTGCTAGATTAGGAGTAGCCTTTTCCGCTTTGTAGTAACGATGGAAATGTAGACGATTTAGCGTTTTTAAGTGCTAACAGATAATTTTGCTATCTTTAAAGCGCTTTCCATACTTTTAGCAGATGCTATGAAACCTGCTTTGTGACAAAATATAGCATCATCTATTTTAATAATAGAATTGATTTCATCCCTTGATTTTCCTCTAATTGATTCTACGATATCTTTTCTTGATTCAAAAGTATCTACATTTTTCTTTACAGACTGAACCTTATATTCTCCATTAGCCTCATCTGGAGAAATAACAAACAATACCTCATTATTAATATCAATTTTAAGCAGATGGTGGAGCCAAGGGCAACCGTTTTTTAAAATCATTATTTCATTAATCGTTCTATTTTCAAAGGCCTCATTGACGATGACCCTTGCTTTGATAACAGAGATTTGTCTCTTTATTATTCTTGTTATAACCACAGTAGCATATTGAGCAGCTTCTTCAAACGCCTCATCTATCGAATCATCTGAATCCCATGCAGGATTAAAATTTTGGATAATATCACTTATGGTAGTTGCTTTAATATCTGATTTTATATCTATACCATTATCTGCAGCGTCAATCCCTTGCACCAAATTCTTATCGACAAAATCAAAAAGGGAGATAATATCATGTTCTTCCAGTTGAGAATCAAACTTTTGTAGTACTCTTGAACCAAACTCTCTCCAGATTAAGCCACAAGCAGCATACGGGATATTATTTTCTCTGATCTCTTTATTGAGTTGGTGATGATCGAATTCTCCCAAGGAGATGTCATAAACAAGATCTAGTGTTTTAAGTATCTTTTCATCTCTTGTTCTTGTTACCTTTATATCGCCTAACAGTAACCTGAGCATAGCAGTAGCCATAACGTCGTCTGCATGAAATTTTCCGCTATGTGTTCCTATTGTTCTAATATTCTTTTCATTAATCATCATGTATCCTTTCTTATTCGAATTAATTATTGCTATTCAATATCTATAGTATAGCATTGTTTAAGCAAATCCTATTCAACAACATGAATTCTTGTATTTCCTTGCTAATGATTTGTCATAGGAATAGTACATTAAGACATATTTAGATTCATATCGTAAAAAAGTATTGACCTTTGTTAATAAATGGTGTATATTTAAATCAACAAATGAGAATGAATATCATTTAAAAGTCGAATATACATTTAGGAGTTGAGCAATATGAAAATCTTCTTTAAAGAATTAGATGATTGTTGTGAATGCTGCTGCTGCTGCTGCTGCGAGAGCGAAGGAGAATGTTGTGAATAAGCTGACTGTATAGTTAGTGGAGGTGAGTCCAGTGTTTAAAGATGCTGATGGCCTAAAGATTGATACGTTCTGATACTTAGTCACCTTGGCTAGTGAGAACCCTAATAATCGGAACCTATCATGAATTAAGGAGGCACAAGATACTTGAAAACAGAACCTGATTGAAAGCTACCTTTGAAATAGAAGGTAGCTTTTTGTGTTCACCAAATGAAATTGAAACACAGGGACAGGTAGTTTGTCCCACGGGATGGGAAGATATTACTAGAAACTTTAATATGACATACAGTTGTCCTATTATCTTATATACAATAAAGAAAAAGCATAATGGGTAAGACTAAAAATATGATGAAACTAAATATAAAATAAAGGAGATATCATGAGAAGAAAACTGTCAGACTCAAGTACAATTGATTTCACTGCGGCAAGCGAACGCGCCCTAGGTGTGCGCAGTCTATACCAACAGCTTGAAGAAAACAATCACAACAGTGCGTGGACCATTGAAGAGGATATGCTTGCTTTTTCCACGGATATCGGTGCTCTCGGACGCCTAGTGATGGCTGCTGAAGGACGATGGGTATATAACGGAGAAGTGCAGCCCGAACTTAGGTCTAAGCTTGCAGAATGTTTATGGTGGATACTGGTGCTCTCCGACCGTCTTGGAATGGATATTACGGAAGCATTCACGTCATTCATTGACAGGCTTGACAGGGATCTTACCAAAAGTATAGCCGCTGCATCCAGGAATAACTGTAACTGATAATTAAAATTAGAGAATATAGCATTTATAAAAAAAAGCTGCCCATTAATAGTTTTTTTATTATGGGCAGCTTTTTTCATTATATGTTGATAAAACAAAGATCAGTTGTTGAGGGATACATTTTAAAGTCTTAGTAATCTTACATGGACAGCACCGAAGTCAATCCAAAAGGAGTTTGCTATTACATCGAAAATCAAGTACTTTTTCTGCTGACTTTCGATGATTTTCAGCGTCCCAAAGTGTCACTGATAGAATTACCGAATTTTTCAACTCATAATTAGTATCTTAAAAGGGCATAGTGGTAATGATTCTAATTTTACCAGCAGTATTGTATGTACGAAACGATACTTACTTTTAATTTCTGATTGTCTTTGGGAGGCCTATGCTTTTAAATACAGAACAACTCCGACAAAAAGCCCATGAACTTGCATTGACTCATAACCCTTATGTGAGGCGCTTACCATCAAAGCGCCTATGGCGGGAGTTTTATGCCGATATCGAAAAGTTACGCGCGTTTGCTACTTCTCTGCAGGGAGGTGATGCAAGTTGTTTGCAGCCTGCAGAAGAATGGCTTTTAGATCATGCTGAATTCATTGAAGAACAAGCAATGGTTGTCCGTCATCAGCTTCCTGGTGCCTTTTTGCGAAATTTGCCCGATTTACGCAATGCTAAAAAAATAAGGATATTATCTATTTGTGCTGATTATCTCGAACATGTGGACGGAAACCTGGATGAGGAATCCTTCATCTCTTATGTAAATTCCTACCAGGAAGTTTCGGTCTTGACGATAGCAGAAGTGTGGGCATTTCCGCTTATTCTGCGTATTGCCATAATCCAGCGTCTAGCCGTACTCATGGAACTGGTTCGAGAGCGGAGAGCGGTGTGTATCGTAGTCGATCGGCTGCTGGCACGTCTAGAGTCAACTAAGTTAAGCTCAGAGGTGCTAAAGGAGGCTCTTGAAGAAGCTGGCCAGGATATGCTGCTCTCCGGCTGCCAGATCGCCTACTTGGTCAGGCGTCTGCGAGAGTGGGCAGACGATTCGTCAACTGTGCGGGAATGGCTAATGTGCAAATTAGAGAATGGCCCTGAAAGCCTTGATCGAATTGTCTCTTACGAATATCAGCTGCAGGCAGCCCATCAGGTATCAGCAGGCAACCTGATGGGAAGTCTGCGTAAAATATCACGATTGGACTGGCAAGAGCGGTTTGAACAGATTTGTATGGTTGAGCACACGTTGCGTGGAGAAAGTACAGGCACGTATCGGCTTCTTGATTTTTCAAGCCGCAACGTATTGCGTAAGCGGGTTGAAAAATTAGCCTCTCGCCTGCATTTGCCGGAAAATCTAGTGGCACAGCAGGCTGTGGGGCTTGCTGCAAAGGAATTTGAGAAGGCGTATACGGAGCAGGAAAGAAATGATGAGACAACACACGATCCTGTTATGCTGGAAAAACTTCCTCGTCAAGTATTTGCTGCATATTATCTGCTTGAAGCCGATGGCATCAAGGAACTGCGGCAGGGGTTAAAGATGTGCGGCACTCCCGCATATTTACCGGAATTGGAAATGCTGCGCCGTTCCACAAGTACATATTTTACTGCTCTGACGGGATTATTCATGGTTTTCCTTCTTGGATTTGCCTGGTGGGTGTCCAGAGGCGCAAATCTTAACCTTGGCCAGTGGGTGATCGTTATGCTGGCGCTGTCCTTTCCTGTGAGCGAATGGACCATTACGGCAGCACACTGGCTGATAGAATGTGCCAGACAGCCACGGCCGCTGCTCCGATATGATTTTTCCAAGGGTGTTCCGCCGGAAGCAGCCACAATGGTAGTCATACCTGTTATTTGGTCCACGGTTAAAGAGGTGGAAGAATTAGCGGATCGCCTGGAACTTCACTACCTTGCAAACCGCTATTCGAATATCCATTTTGCTCTCCTGGGAGACTTTACTGATGCAGGAGAAGAACAACTGCCGGAAGATTCTGCTATTCATGCTGCCGCTCAGGCAAGCATTGAGGCGTTAAACCGCACATACTCCGCCTCTGGCGAAAGCATCTTTCATCTCTTTCAGCGCCGCAGAATGTGGAATCCGTCCGAGGGAGTATGGATGGGATGGGAGCGCAAACGGGGTAAATTGGTGGAATTTGTTGACCTGCTTAAAGGCAAGACGGATACGACCTATAATTTTGTAGTTGGAAATACAGATGCCTTGCCTCGTATCCGTTATATCATCACTCTTGACGCAGATACAGAGCTGCCATTGGAAAGTGTGCAGCGGATCATTGGCACCATGCATCTGCCTTATAATCGGCCGCGGCTAAACCTTGCCGGCACAAGAGTCGTGGAGGGATACGGCGTATTGCAGCCGCGTATCGGCATTAGCCATGATGCGGCCTTGCGGTCGCGCTTCGCTTATCTGTGGTCGGTCAATCCCGGAATCGATCCCTATGTGTTTGCAGCCTCTGACCCTTACCAGGATGGACTGGGTCAAGGTATCTTTACGGGGAAGGGTATATTCGATGTTGAGGCATTTGCCCAGGTCTTATGTGAGCGCATTCCGGAAAATCGAGTGCTTAGTCACGATTTGTTAGAAGGTGGTTTTTTACGTGCAGGATTGCTGTCAGATATAGAATTAATCGATGATCATCCAGCAGTGTTTAGTGCGTATCAAAAGAGAATGCATCGCTGGGTGCGCGGGGATTGGCAGCTCATTCCATGGCTGCTGAACAGTGTTCCCGATCGCAGGGGAAGCGTTCTGCCCGTTGATTTATCTTCTCTCACCCGTTGGCAGATCATTGACAACTTACGGCGCAGCATATTGCCTCCTGTACAGCTTGCAGTACTGCTGCTTGGTATGAACATACTACCGGGTTCTTCCGGCCGCTGGATTGTCTTTATGATCGCTACCATGCTGCTGCCCTTACTTCGCCAGCTGGTGGCGGTGAGGTGGATGATTGGTCATCCACGGAGTTTTTTTGGTACGGCAGCCCAGGTTCTGGTAAACATTATGACAATGCCATTTCAGAGTGTGCTTTTGCTAGACGCAATCTCCAGAACATTGTACCGTTTGTCTGTGACAAAACGTCATTTACTGGAATGGGTGAGTGCGGCGGAGGTTGAACGTAGGCAGCAGGGCGGACGTTACCCCGTGCTGCTGGGAATGTACGGTGGGTATGCCATAGTGTTTTTATTTGTGCTGGCAGCAGTAGCTAGTACCGTTCCAGCCCTGCGGTGGGCAGGCTTGGCATTTTGTACTTTATGGGCCATTGCTCCTATGGCGGTTCGCTGGTTGAACCGGCCTGTTCAGCAGCCAGAGAAGCTGCTTACTGCAACGGAGAAGGAAGAACTGCGAGAACTGTCAGGGCAGATTTGGACGTTCTTTGAGGATTACGTTACGAAACAAGAGAATTGGCTGCCTCCAGATAACGTTCAAGTGGAGCCCCCTAACGGCATTGCTCACCGCACTTCGCCGACCAATATCGGACTTTACCTTACCTGCACATTGACTGCCCGGGATCTTGAGTTCATTGATACTCCCGGTTTGATTGAGCGGCTGGAGCGTACGATTGGCACCGTTGAGCATCTGGATAAGTGGAAAGGCCATCTTTATAACTGGTACGATACTGTCACATTGGAGCCTCTGTCGCCGCAATATGTGTCAACGGTAGATTCCGGCAATCTTGTTGTTGGTTTAGTAGCCGTCAAAGAAGGGGTAGCGGAATGGCTCAAGTCCGATCTGGAAGGAGATGGATGGTCAGATGAAGTTCACGGTAAGACGGAGGACGCATTAGATGTTGCCTTTGCTGAAGAGTTAACCCCTGTACGAAAAGGGGATGTTATGGACGAATATGGAATACCATCCCAGAATACACGAAAGGAATGGCTGCTCCGCGGAGAAAAGCTGCTTGCCCGCCTGGAAGTGCTGATTCATGAGACAGATTTTCGTCCGCTTTATGATCATAAGGCGAAGTTGTTTCATTTGGGCTATAACTTAGGGGCAGGTAAACCCGATCCAATCTTATATGACCTGATGGCGTCAGAAGCTAGGCTGTCAAGCTTTATTGCCATCGCTCTCGGTCAGGTATCCGTGTCCCACTGGCACGCCCTTGGACGGACTATGACCCGGGTGGGCAGACGTGTTACGCTGCTCTCTTGGTCTGGGACAATGTTTGAATACTTAATGCCGTGGCTGTTTATGCATACCTATCCAAAAACCATCTGGGACAGCACCTATCGTGGGGTGGTGCAGCGGCAGATGGAGTACGCCCACCAGCGGGGAGTTCCTTTTGGCATCTCTGAATCGGGTTACTACGCCTTTGATTATCAAATGAACTATCAATACCGGGCATTTGGTGTGCCCGGACTAGGGTTCAAACGAGGTCTTGATCAGGATTTGGTTGTGGCACCTTACGCAACAATTCTTGCCTTGCCTTTTGCCAAGGAGCAAGGGCTGCTGGCATTACGCAGGTTTGATGAGCTTGGCGCTCGGGGAAAATACGGCTATTTTGAAGCTATTGATTTTACCTCTGGGCGACTGCCAAAGAAGCAGACCAGTAGAGTGATTCGCAGTTTTATGGCCCATCATCAGGGAATGAGCCTGCTCGCCCTTGCTAACTTGCTGGCGCCGCGAACCATAACCGAGCGCTTTCACCGTGATAAGCGGGTACGGGCTGCAGAACTTCTTCTGCAAGAGCGCATTCCAGCTCAGCCTAATATTATTAAGCATCCTGCCATGGCACGTGAATATGTGTCCTATAAGAAGTCAGCAGAGATGGTGACTCTCCGGGAATACAGCAGTGCAGACACGCTTGCGCCCGAGGTGTGCGTTCTGTCAAACGGGACATTCACAACCATTGTGACCAACAGCGGCAGCGGGCTCAGTCGTTATGAAGGGCTGGCCGTTTCTCGCTGGCGGGAGGATCCGGTATTAGACAACTGGGGAAGTTATCTATATATTCGTGACGTAACCCGGGATGTGGTGTGGTCGCCAGCCTTTCAGCCCTGCCGTGTCCAGTCTGACAAGCAGCGTGTACAGTTTGCTCTTGACCGGGCCACTTTCATGCGCGTGGATCAAGACGTACAGACAAGCCTGGAAATTTGTGTATCGCCGGAATGGAATGCTGAAGTCAGGCGGCTGACACTTACGAATAATGGAAAAGATCAACGGATTATGGAAGTAACAACCTTTCTTGAACTGGCTTTGGCATCTCCTATGGCCGATGATGCACATCCGGCTTTTAGCAAACTGTTCATCAAAACGGCATATGTTGAGGATGCTCAATGCTTGCTGGCCCGGCGCAGACCCCGCCGTGATGGCGAAAAATCGTTATGGGCGGCCCACTCTCTGCTAACTCCAGGCCAAACCCTGGGGGCCGTGGAATATGAGACGGATCGATCCAGTTTCCTAGGCAGGGGACATACACTTGCATTGCCCATGGGAATCCGTTCCCGCTTAAAGGGAACCGTAGGATCTGTGGCTGATCCTGCATTTATCATGCGAAGACGGATGAGGATCAAGCCTGGCGAACAGGTGCAATTGTTTGCGGTTACAGCTGTGGCAGGCACGAAAGAAGAAGCATTAGACATTGTCAGCCGTTTCGCTGGAGATCTGGTAGTGGAACGAACATTTCAACTGGCATGGAATCGCAGTCAAATCGAATTTCAGCACCTGCATTTAACTGCTGCTCAGGCTATGGCTTTTCAAACGTTTGCCGGCCGGATTTTATATACTCCCATGTTGCGGCAGGAGCGAGGACAAAGTATTTTATCGAATGTAAAAGGCCAGTCTGATCTCTGGGCATATGGAGTTTCTGGTGATGTACCGATGATTCTGGTACGGATTGAGAGCCTTATCAACATACAATTTGTGATCAATCTGCTTACCGGACATGAGTATTTACGCCGCCTGGGGTTACTTTTCGATCTTGTTATTCTGAATGAATCGGCGGGAGGCTACCAGCAGGATTTGCAGGAAGCACTGCGGCGAGGGATTGAACAAGTCGTTGGCTGGCATAGCCCGGGTCCGGGCGGGATTTATATCATAAGTTCCAACCAACTATCTGAAGAGGACAGAACGCTGCTCCTGGCTACTGCCCGTGTCGTATTTAAAGCAGACGGTCCCAGCTTCCAGGCGCAATCCAGTCTCCTGCGGAGGGCTGTTGTTTTTCCGGCACCTCTCAGGCCAACGGCCCCAGTAAAAAGGTATGCTGAACCTACACTGGACAATGGGGAAGATTTATTATACTTCAATAGTTGGGGAGGATTTTCGCCCGATGGCCGGGAGTATCGGATTATACTTAAAAACGGCAACTATCTGCCGGCACCATGGATCAATGTGCTTGCCAACCCCGGTTTTGGCTGCCTTGTTTCCGAACTGGGCACGGGCTACACTTGGTGGCAGAGCAGTCGTGAGTGTAAGCTGACCCCATGGTCTAACGATCCTGTTCTTGATCCGCCGGGGGAAATCTGTTATCTGCGGGATGAAGAGAGTGGTGAGGTATGGTCTGCTGCACCACAACGAGGGTACGACGGGCAGGCTGATGGAGCTTCTGTTTCTGGCTATACTGTGATTCATGGCAGGGGGTTCACCTGTATTCGTCACGAGGAACACGGCATCCGATCGGAAATGACTGTTTCTGTTCCCCTTGATGATCCTGTCAAGATTATTCAGCTGCGGCTGCAGAACAAAAGTGCCGAGCAGCGTCAGCTTTCCATTACCTATTATGCGGAATGGGTACTGGGGGTACAGCGCCCCGCTAATGCTTCTTTCATCATTACGGAGTGGGATGATTCTGCCCGGATGCTGTTGGCACGTAATGGGTATCAAAAAGAGTTTCATGGGACATATGCCTTCTTGGGCGTATATTCCCAAGCTGAAGCTTTTGCCCAGTCAGCGGATTTGACAGAATTTAAAGTACAACAGAACACTGGTTTCGACGACGTATCCTGGACTGCAGACCGCAGTGAGTTTTTTGGTCGCAATGGGACGTGGGAAAAACCGGCAGCTATGTACAGGAAGCGTCTTTCCGGACAGACTGGACCGCTGTACGATACATGCGGTGCGGTACAGATCAAGCTCATAGTCGAGCCTGAGGCTGAGCAGATTATCTACATCCTGCTCGGTGCCGAGGAATCTCGGGACGACGCTGTGGAGCTGGCTAAAAAGTACCAGCAATCCCAGGTCTGCGATCATGCCTTGGATCATGTACGAGAATTTTGGGGTGGTGTTTTGGAACAAATTTCGGTTTCCACGCCTTGTCCTGAGATGAATGTACTAGTAAACGGCTGGCTCTTGTACCAGTCCCTTGGCTGCAGAATGTGGGCACGTTCTGCCTTCTACCAAGCAGGAGGCGCATATGGTTTTCGTGATCAGTTGCAAGATTCTCTGTCACTGCTGCATTCTCGTCCTGATTTAACCCGGGCGCAGATTTTGCTGCATGCTGCGCATCAGTATGAGGAGGGCGACGTACAGCATTGGTGGCATGAAGAGACGCAGCGTGGTATTCGTACACGTTTCTCTGATGATTTACTATGGCTGCCCTATGTCGTCGGACGGTATGTTGAGCATATGGGAGATGGCAGTATACTGGAAGAGGTAGTATCCTTTCTGTATAGTGAACCATTACCGGAGGGTGAGCACGAACGCTATGAGCCCACCCAAATCTCTGCTCAAAAGGACACCATCTTTGAACATTGCTTACGGGCGATTGACAGGGCGGTACAGCGCTTTGGTGAGCACGGTCTGCCGCTGATCGGGATTGGTGACTGGAACGATGGTATGA
>CAMKSY010000019.1 GCA_946415545.1 uncultured Pelosinus sp.
AATTGATCCCATTGAGGCTGGTAAGCCTGAGGGAATTATTTACGTCAAAGGTCCTAGTGTGTGTGAACAAACATATGATGGAGTTGCCCTGGTGGATGAAGAAGGCTGGTTAAATACAGGTGATATCGGTTATCTGGATGAGGACGGCTATTTGTATATCTGTGGAAGAAAGAAAAATGTGATTATCGTCAGAGGGTTCAACGTGTACCCGGAGGAAGTGGAAACCTGTATTTTGAATAGTCTGCTTGCAGCAGACTGTATTGTCTATGGAGAGGTAGATCCTTCAGGAAATGAGATTGTATGTGCAGACATCATTCCACAGGATACTTCCCCTTGCAGGGAAAAGCTTGAAGAAGAAATCAGGACTTACTGTAAGACACATTTGTCAGGCGTTAAACAGCCCCGTAAAATACAGATAGTGGATACAATCAACAAGACAATAACTGGAAAAATAGAGAGAAAAAGAGGAGCGCAGCCATGAGTCTGATTTATTTTCAGGGATTAAACTGCTATTCAGCCTGCATGGTTAATGCTGCTGTTTTCACAGGCGCGGATTACCGGAAGGTTTTTGCAAATTTATGGTCAGAGACAGACTTTACCTATGATCAGGTCCATCATCTGTATCTATCTCGAAGAATGCCGAAAAATCTGGCATCCATGGAAGTAAGTATGGAATTTATCAATTGCTGCTCCGAGTGGGAAATCAAGGAAAAAATTTATAAAATGCCCATGGGACAATTGATGATAGTGGGAATGGATGCGTTTTTTATTCCCTGGGTGCCTTTTTATCAAACTATGCACAGTTTTCATTATTTTATTGCCAGAAAAGATAGTAAAACTTTATTTTCCTGCTTTGACCCCACCTATGATAAACACGATCTGGAGATAACGGAAGAACATCTGATTTCTTATGCCTCCGATATCTGCCGGATTGATAAATCGGTAAAAAAACCTTTCGCTGCTGACATTCGGCAGGAGGCACAGAAAATTCTAGATACTCATCCCGAAACACAGGAAAAGCTCCTTGCCCAAATCATGGAATGTTCCTACGGAAAACAGAAAAACGGGGAATTGCTGGCAAAGTACATCGATGCTTTGATTAACAACCGGTATCTTTATCTTCATTACCTTCAAACTATGCCCCTGTCTGGAGAAAAAAATGATCAATATTTCCGCAAGGAATTCTTTCATAAATGGGCAGCAGTGAAGCATGGGTTATACAAGGCTTCTTTGAGTAAGGATAATCAGGTTCTTATTCGGGAAGTATACAGCTATTGTAAGGAACTCATTACAGAGGAACTAAGCATTGCCAGAGAAATTGCATTACATGAAATCGTCATCTGATTATCATTGCAGAAGAATTACCGCTTGAATGAATACCCCTATCAAAAATGCTATTATTATACTTGTAAATGTACCAATCAGAAAGTATTCTGCAAAATTCTTTTCTTCAAGCTTTTTATATCTAGCAATCGTTTTTCCTGCAATTACTAAGCCAATTGCTGCATAATTCTGCTGCAGAACTAGCGTCAAAATGAGAATTCTCTCTAATATCCCTATTGCTTCGCCTGCATTCTTTTCATTTTCTTTTATAGGTTCATCTTTTTTTAGATGAAGATATTTATCCAGTACCTTTTTCGTTATAACAGTAGCACCTTTAAAGTTAAATATGTATCCAGCTAGTATAGCAATACCTACAAAGATCTTTTGGCTGGTTAGATAAACAAATAGAGGATAATGATGTACTAAAAAGCTGCTCAGGGAGTGAGCAAAGGGATTTATCTCAATATCTTTTATAAAGGGATAGCAGCTCCCAATTAAAATAAAGTGAGCTACTTGGTCGAATAGGAAAGACTCTAATCCGTTATCCTTTTTTCTCTTATCAAATTCCACTTTACACATATCTAGAGTCCAATGAGCTAAAGACAGCAGAAGAATTACCCACCATAAGTTATTATTTATATCCAGATAGGGTGAAAGCAATACAATATTAGTTATCAGGTAGTTCAGACTGTGCCTGAACATTGTCTTGGTGCAAGTTTTCTTTTTTTCAGCCATAGCGTCATCTTGCCATATAAAGTCCGCTACAATATGACTGAGTATCAATAATACTAGAATAACTTTTGCATCCATAGTAAATTTCCACCTCATTTATAGCTTGCGCACTTTCTGCTTGGTACATTTACAGGTCAGTTCTCTTATATTAACTAACATGCTATTCATCCTGTATTGCTTAATACAGGAACAGTATCTTGTAAATTGGTTAACAAGTTTAATTTACTGTTTTCATCATCTTTTCCAGTCGTTACTTTCCTTTAGTTGTTCTTTGCATTATCAATATCTTTTAAATAAAGGGATATGGCTCGCCTTGCATCTTCTACCTCGGACAGATAAGATAATCTAATAATATCGGATACACTCTGTTGGGTAATACCGAGTTCATGTGCAATGGCCTCTTGCGTCAGCTCTCGGCTTAAGTATTCTAAGACTTGTTTTTGGCGTCTTGTCCTTCTTTCAGTACATGATTCTATAAAGTAATTTAATGAATTCACCATGCAGATACCTATCGAATCTGATTGATAAATGATTCTGGGCCTTTTTTTCTTAGCCTGCTCAATTGCATTCCGTGCAAAATGAAATGCTGGTCCATCCATTCCGATTGCCAGTTTAGGATTGATATCTGTAACAATCTCTCCCATGCCAACTCCAAAGACAAGCTCGGCAGTTGTCATTTCTCTTTTTACATAATCAATTACAATGGGAGCAATATGCGAACACTTTAAGAGAACTTGAAATTCATCACCAATAGTAACTGTAAAAGGCGATGCGATATCTTTCTTATACAATCGGTTAGCCTTCTTAGCCATAGCCAAAAAGTTCTTTTGAACCTTCTGCCTATCTTCTAGTTTTCGCGAACCAATAATGTCACCTATGATAGCACAATAGAACATAATATCCCTCCACTAAGAAATAGAAACAAAATGTATTCGTAAATTAAGCAATTAAGTATTATGGGTAGCTTCTCTTTATAACTGCTAACTCCTGCTATCGTCTTATATTCTAATGATTATTTTAGCAGCACATCCAAAAAAACTCCAAGAGCGGCTAAGCATTCAGCCGCTCTTGGAGAGGGTTTATCATTATTTAATTTTTTCAGGTGACAATATTAATTTAATGGGCAGATTGGAAGCACCCGGAGGGCTGAATGTCATCCATAGGGACTTGCCGCTTTGATAGGTGCCAAGATAAGCACTTTCACTGATTTTGTTAGCACCAAAAGACATCACATCGGCAGGGGTTGGGATCGTATGTACATCCTGATGACGATATTCTAAGCCTAGCCATCCTGCATAGTCTCCTCCGCGAGGATTCAAATAGTAAGAGATTTCATCACCGGAAGTAGAAGGCAGGTAAATTTTATATACAACACCATAATTTCCATAATTCAGCGTTGGCGTACCATCCGTGGCATCAATACCTCTGACATATTGGTCAAGAAAATTATCCGCCAGTGTAAGAGCAACGGTCCCACTTTTCTTGCTGTCGTAGGTTTGCTTCCCAACAAGCAATCGATCTTTACCTTCAAAGGTTCCTCGCAAACGATGTTCGCCGGGATCAGCAGGCAATACTTTTGCTTGGGCCGCAAATTTTTTCACATCAGCATCTAAAGGCATCATCATTACTTTTATCGTAACCGGCTGGTCAATGATTAAGTCATACATACCATTTACCAGCATATCCGGCTCTACAACGCTGTGATCCAGGAAAGTAATCAAGCTCTTTGATTCTTTGCAGGGAACTTCTATCAGATACAAGTTACCGCCTTCTAAGTATTCTTGCTGTACCTTTTTGCCGACTTGCAGATAATCAAAGCTTGGACCGCCTAATCCATTTTTAGTGACTGTGATATGAGCCGTCTTCTCCCCGGCATTTTCCAGTAATACAACAATTTTTTTGGCTTCCTTGGTTGCATTGACATGATGAAAGAAGAGACGAATATCGCCACTTACTGTATCTTGATACATAATACCGTCATCAGATACCATTTCAGGGCTATCAGAAAGTAATAATTTCCCGCTGGAAGATGATACGGTAACGGGCCATTCTGATAAGGTCAAACCATTTAATTTAACAGTCGAATAGGTATCAACTGCCAATGCTGTACTATGTAACATCACAAACATAATCAGCGGCATTATGCCAAACTTAATCCAATACAATATGCTACCCCCTTGTTAAGACATAGCATCATTATACCAATACCTTAATCTTATGTAAAATGACAAAATAATACCATTATGTCAGATTTAGCAGCATTTTATTATCCGACCGGTCTTATTATGTGTTTTACAGTTGATTTGCACCTGCCGCTTGTTTTGCAGCATCGATTGCACGATGAGATAAGTCAATGGACTGGCCAAGAGTATGCAGTTCTTGTACAGAGTTATGAAAACCCATGCTGTTTGATGCCGCTACATAATCCCAGTACCATTGAGCCTGACGTAATAATTCTCGTGCATTGTTCAATTGCGACTGATTAGCATTAGGCACATTTCCGGCTTTAGCTATGATCTCATGGGCCTTTGCCACATTTAGTCCAGCAGTATGCTGCAGTTGCCAAACATTATCTTGAGTAGCTTTTACTTGATTATACAGTTGGTCTGTACCATCTCTATGGCAAGGCATACAGGAAGCATCTAAATTTTTTAAAGGACTTGTCATCCAATGAGAACTATATTTCTGTCCATTCTCGCGAATATAAGGCATATGACAATCTGCACAAGATACGCCGAATTTTGCATGGACACCATTTTGCCATTCTTCAAAATCAGCATGCTGGGCTTTTAATACAGGTGTCTTCGAATCTGGGTGTATAAAATCCTGCTGAAATCCATTAGGTTTTGTAGCATAATATTGATACATTTGCTGAGGTGTAGTCCCTTGATCCCAAGGGAATATGACCCTTGATGTACCTGGCTCAAAATAGTATTCCGAATGGCATTGTCCGCATACATAGCTGCGCATTTCTTCTCGGCTTGCCTTAGTTACATCGATTCCCTGACGCCCCATTGCTTCAATAAAGGCGGGATTAATAACCCTAAGATTCATCGTTTCTGGATCATGGCAGTTGGCACAGCTGACAGGATGCTTGGATTTATCAAGCAGCTCAGTTAAAGGCTGATTGGCAAATCCCCAGCCCGATTCCTTATAAAATTGTTCCACATAGGGTGTTTTACAAGTAATGCATGCACCTTTACTAGTAGGGCCAATACGTTTGGATTCCTTAAGGTCTTCTATGGAATACAAATGGCCTCTGTCTTCTGTATAATCCTTGCTAAAGGGATTTCCTTTAAAATTAGTGTAGATTTCAGGCTGCATATCTGCTTTTTGTACCTTTGCACTTCCTCCATATCCCGTTGGTGAAGCTGCCATCTCCAAATTTTTTTGATAACTGGCATACTCCAAAGGATATGCTTTTCCCCAAACAGCGGGATCATATTCGCCAACAGGTAACGGTGATAATTTCATAGTTGACGGCGGTTTAACAGCCCATACACGAACCACAATAACACCAAAGAAAACAATCATCATACCTAAAAATACTGCTAAAAATTTCTGCGCCCTATTCAACCCTAACCCCTCCTGGACTCCTATTTTGACCGTGAACGATACCACGATGACATTTTATGCAGCTTTGTCCACCTGCTGCCATGGCTGTATTTTCAACAGTAGAATAATGGCAGCGAAGGCAATTTCCCTCCGTAATCGTCTTGCCCTTCGGCGTAAAATATAAAGTATCAGGATAATCACGCAGAAATTCATGATATACATCCCGCATGCCGTTTTCCCCCTTTACATACATCATAGAGAGAATATTGTCGTGAGGAACATGGCAGTCACTGCAAGTAACGGTTTTATGATTTGATGCCTGCCACGTATAATATACATGATTCATAGAGTGGCAGCTGCCACAAAAATTTGGACCGCTGGAATATACAAATCCTGCACCGGACAATGCCATTCCCACCACTGCAACCACAATACCCAGAAAAATTAACTTAAGTGAACTACGCTCCAAAAATTTTCCGAGATCCAACCATTCCACTCCTTTCCAAGTCCCTGCTGGATAATCTATATCTACAAGGCATAGCTATGTAAACCAGGCAATAATACATTCACTCCAATAAAAGTAAAGAGTACGGTAATGAAGCCAATTACTGCCCAATTCATTGCTTTTTTACCTCGCCAGCCTAAGGCTACTCGACCATGAAGGTACATCGCATAAATTAACCATGTAATCAGTGACCATGTTTCTTTAGGATCCCATCGCCAATATGATCCCCAGGCATACTCTGCCCAAACAGCTCCTGTTACAATGAGCAGGGTCAAAAATGGAACCGCAAAGCGAATACATCGATTCACTAAGGCATCTAATATAGCTAAAGATGGCAGCAGACTTGTGATTGCTCCTTCTTCCCCCGCTTCTTCCATGCGCTGCCGCCACAGATACATCACTGCTAACGCAAAGGAAATTGCCAGTGCTCCATAAGCAATTACCGCTGTGATAACATGGATCAGCAGCCAATTGCTTTTCAGCGCAGGCATGAGAGGACGAACCTCTTGATAAAAGCTGGAAAATATACCTGTCAGAACAAAGGCTACGGGCAATACAAAAGCACCTAGAGAGTAATTCTTATAACGATAAGCAATGTACAAGTAAAAAAAGATTAGTCCCCAGACAAAAGCCATACCAAATTCATACATATTGGCAAAGGGTATGCGCCCGGACTGCAGGGTACGGGAAGTTAAGGCTAATGTATTCACCACAAAGCCAATCACCGTCAAAGCAATCGCCCAACGCCCAAACTTTTCTTTCAGCCAAATGAGATGTCCAATATTAAAGCAACTTGCTAAGAAGTAACTGACAAAAGCAGAATTGAAAAACTCTTTTTCCAAAGCACCCACATAATTCACCTATCCTTTTTGATTATGCTCCAAAATTGTTTTTTATATAGACTAGCAAAAAAGCCAACGGCAAGCAGAAGAAAACCAGACCATACTAGAGGTATCCCTGGATCCCGTTTAATGAGCAGCCCCGAAAAAGGCTGTGCCTCAGTAAACTTAACCATTCCCATTTGAGAACCAATGAATCGGCTGCTGCCTAGAGGTGCTGCTCCCCAATCATATTCTCGTCCACCTTTGTAGACAATGTACATAATTTGAGGATTCATTCCTCCGATATACCGCACTGGCAGGATGACCGTATCTCCTTCAAGCACCATTCCTCTGCCCTCACCTAAACTGGCTTCCTGCAGCACATTACCAGCAGCATCTAAATACTGTGTTTGTATTGCCATTCCAAAAGAAGATTGGTAAATACTTACCCCTTGATAGATCAGTGGATGATTGACTTTTACCTCTTGAGTAAATTCATTCTGCCCATTCTGCTCAACACGAATGTGACTGATCCAATCGGAGACTGTTCCATCGGCATAATATTGGGTTTCAAAATTCTCAAGATGTAATGTAAACGGCTCACCAATTCCTCTGTATTTTTCCTCATTTATTTCATAATTCTTCCCAACAGAAAGATGGATTTCCTCACTAAATCCATAGACATTCCCATATAAGGCACCTAAACCAATTACAACAATAGCCATGTGGACTGCCAATGTCCCCCAAGGAACCAGTTGACGCCATGTATTTAAAAGGCATAATGCAGCAAGCTGTTTCATGCTGCAGATGAAAGTACTGCCGCAGATTAAGGTTAGCAATAAGCGGAAACCTATACTATGATAGATATCATAGCTCTGAGGCGAGATAACAGTCCCAAGCATCGCTGCCACAGCCAGCAGCATGAGCAATGCCATTGCAGTCTTCATAGACGTTAGTATATGTAGTATCTGAGAAAGTTTTTTCCTATATGTTGTCTGCTGGATGATTACATCCTGTTCGTTCATTTTATCCTCCATTATCTTTGAGTTACCATACTAGTATTCCATATTTGGTAAAAAAAATAAGTCAAAACCATAATAATTATGGTTCTGACTTATTTTTTATAATCCTAATTTACTGTATATATGAGCTCTAAAGAGACGTAAGCGAAACTCCCACAAGCCATATTTAGGCTGAGGCACATTAATCCGTTTTAAAGCATAGGAATCAGTCTTTGCATCATTTAATCCAGCAAGACCGGAGCAGGCACCTTGGTATCCCGTTTCTCTTATTATTTGCTGAGCACCTGCCGAAAACTGCCCATAGGGATAAGCAAAAAAATTAATAGGTGTACCAATGTGCCTTTCCAAAGCTGCTTTTGATTCAGCGGCCTCCCGCCGCTGATCTGCAGCACTAATTTCATTCATCCCTACATGGGACATCGTGTGGGAGCCTATTTCAGTGTGTCTTTCCTGCATATAGGCTACCTGCTGCCAGGATAAATAGTCTGTTGTACCAATTAAGCTTGGTACAACAAAGACCGTTGCTGACATGCCATACTGTTCCATAATCGGCAAGGCAGTCAGATAATTATCAGCATATCCATCATCAAAGGTAATCACAATGGGCTTCTCAGGCAATACTGTCTTCCCTGTATAAGAATTAAATAAGTCTTCTAAAGAAATAGCATGGTATCCCTTTTCCTTTAGGTATTTCATTTGTTCTTCAAACTGACTGGCTGTCACGCTGTAAATATCCTCATCCACTTCGCCCACCTGGTGATAAGCTAAGATCGGTACAGCATTGGTGGGCCAAAGCAGCCAGCTTACAATTGCTAAAATAATAAGGACACCACATGCCAAAAATTTATTCATCTTCCAACTCCATAGCAATCTGTTCTATTTTCCGCAGCCGGTGGTTCATTCCCGATTTTCCTACCCTGCCTTCCATAGCATCTACCAATTCCTGCAAGGTAGCTTCTGGATGGGCAAGTCGAAGCTTTGCAACGACAAGTAACGACGGGGGTAGTTTATCAAGACCTTTTCGCCGGGCAATGAGTTCAATACACTTCACTTGGCGCACCGCTGCATTCACCGTTTTCTGCAGGTTAGCCGTTTCACAATTTACCAGTCGGTTAACTTGATTACGCATGCCTTTTACTACCCGAACATTTTCAAAAGTCAAAAGAGCATTATGAGCACCAATCAGCCGCAGGAAATCAATAATGGCATCACCATCTTTTAAATAAACAATATAGTCATTTTTGCGCTCTGCCATTCCGACAGGCAAGGAAAAAAACTTCATCAAGCGCACAAGGGTTTTAGCAAAATCTAAGTTACCAGTAACCAATTCCAAATGATAATCGCCTTCTGGTTTGTTTACAGAGCCACCACCTAGGAAAGCACCTCGCAAATAAGATCGACGACAGCAGGATTTTCGCAATATACCGCTATCACTGCTTACATTTAAATTTTCGCCCCGCATAATCCCTAAAGCTGCTAATAACTCTGTTACCACAGGTGATGGTACGACCTTGATCAGATAGGAATTATTTTTCTTTAAACGGCGCCCCCGAGTAACAACCACTTCTGTTCTTAAATGAAATCCGCTTTTGATCAAGGTTAGAGCTTTACGCGCTACGGCAGCATTTTCTGTAGTAAAATTAATTCCAAGATTACTATTGCCGCCAATCAACATAGTACCGCCCATACGAATGAGAGAAGCCAGTTCTGCCATATTACAGCATTCTTGTTCCTCTACGATCCGAGCCAATTCATTTCTTACTTCAGCAGAATAAGAAGCCAATCTCCTTCACCCCCGTCAAGCTGCTTTGCCTTAACGCCGCAAAAATCAGCGCTCCGTTTTCTTAAGATCCTTGATACTTTCCGCAATCAAATAATAATCCAATAATCGCATGCGCTCCGAGTTGGTCTTTAGCTTATAGATCATAGAGACAATGGTCCGAGACAATTTTAGAGGATCGTGACGAACTAAGTTTGTCTCATTGATTACATCTGCCTGGGTCACTTTAATCCCCATTGCTTCCACTTTCTCTGCATCATTTGTTACAGGATAGGCCCCTTGATCCGCATACTTTTGCTGCAATTCTTCTGCGACACTTTGATTATTAATTACAACATAATCAATCACTCCAGGACCTACATGGTCTAATATTGCCTGCACATGATCTGATGCACTATAGCCATCTGTTTCTCCAGGCTGGGTCATTACATTGCAGATATAGATCTTGACGGCCTGACTTTTTCGCAGCGTATCCGCCACTCCCCGCACCAATAGATTCGGAAGGATACTAGTATATAAGCTGCCAGGTCCTAAAATAATGGCATCTGCATCTCGTATGGCTTCCAGAGAGCTTTCCACAGGCATGGTTTCCTCCGGCTGCAAATACACTCTTTCAATGCGCTTATTAACAAGAGGAATCTGGGACTCACCTTCCACGATACTGCCATCTGTCATTTTAGCCCATAACCGTACGGTTTGGGTTGATGCCGGCAATACTCGACCCCGTACCGCTAAAACCTTACTGGATTCCTTTAAAGCCTGTTCTACATCTCCTAAAACTTCTGTCATTGCAGCGATGAATAAGTTTCCGAAATTGTGTCCTGCCAGTCCTCCTGTTCCCCCAAATCGATGCTGAAAAAGTTTTTCCATCAGTGGCTCCGTATCTGCTAATGCCACTAAACAATTGCGTAAATCACCCGGAGGAATCATGCCTAAATCATCCCGCAATCGTCCTGAAGAGCCGCCATCATCGGCAACAGTAACAATTGCTGTAATATTACTGGTTACACTTTTTATACCTCGCAGCAGTACGGATAAGCCCGTACCACCGCCAATAACCGTTACCGCTGGTCCCCGATTCAGCTTGCGCTTCTGAAAAATAAGCTCAATCAAGCGTTCAGATCCATTGGGAATGAGGACACTGATCACCGAAGCAATAATTTGCTTCGTAGCCAGTGTCATTAGAATTAAGCCCCCTGTAATAATAAAGATCCCCACAATGGTCGTAACTGTATAGTAATACCTGCCCGTTGTCAGGTATACCATTCTGAAAATCGTCTCTTCAAAATTTCCTACATACTTATAATTAAATACGATAGCAAGGCCCATACTGGCTATGATAACGCCCATAGAGAATAATAACAGCCATCGTTTCACCTTGATGCCGGGGTACATCCACTTTAAAAAGTGCATATAGATTACACCTCAATTTCTATCTCACCATTACTATTTGCCTTTTAGTAATGTATCTTCATCGATACTAGGTTACCCCTCAACAGGAGTTTCTAACACATTGTGCTTAATATCCCGATGATCTACATTTACTTTATAGCCTTTGTTCTTTAAACCTTCATAGATTTTACCAGCGACAAATACAGAACGATGCATGCCGCCAGTGCAACCAATAGCAATGATAAGCTGACTTTTTCCTTCTTTGATGTAATTAGGCACTAAAAAGTCTACAAAACCGGAAACCTGCTCCATAAACTGCTGGGTAATCGGCCACTTCCAAATATAATCGCCCACTTCCGCTACCGCTCCGCTTTTGCGGCGCAAAGACTCGACATAAAAAGGATTCGGTAAGAATCGTACGTCAAAGACCATATCTGCATCTAAAGGAATGCCATATTTAAATCCAAAAGAAACAACGGTAATATTCATACGCTGCTGTTCGTGCTCACTGGTAAAGAGGCTGGTGATTTTTTCCCTGAGCTTGGCAGTACTCAATTCCGAGGTATCAATAATCTGCGTAGCTCGTCCTCTTACATGGTCAATCTTTTCTCTTTCACGGCTAATCCCTTCTATAATACGACCATGGGGTGCCATAGGGTGCCGACGCCGGGTTTCCTTATAACGCCGAATCAGAGTTTCATCGGAAGCTTCTAAGAAAAGCATTTCATAACGATATCCCTGCTTTTCTAAATCTTCTAAGGCTTGTATCAGAGTATCAAAAAACTCTCGCCCACGAATATCCACTACTAGACCGACTTTATTTACCCGCCCTGCCGATTGGGTACAAAGTTCGGCAAATTTAGGAATCAGCATAGGAGGCAAATTATCCACACAAAAATATCCCAGATCTTCCATGGTTCTTACCACCTGAGTCTTACCTGCACCTGACATGCCCGTAATAATCACTAAACGAACATCGTCCATAATCTACACCTCCAACTCACTAATTCACTCTTCTCTTTCTGTTAGAACGACGGTTTAAATAGCGCAGCACACTTTCAACCGATGTATTGATCACTAAATCGGAGGAAATATCGTATTTCTCCAATACTTCAATGGCTTGACTGAAATCTCCTATGGCCAGAGCAAAATGGCTGTCTGTCCCCAGGATAATCTTTGCCCCATACTGTTTCGCCAGAGCAGCAATCTTCTCACAATAAGGCTTGCTTCCTATCCGAGATACCTTAAGGGAGCTATTATTAATCTCTAAGGCAACATCATATTCTACAGCCGCTTTTACAATTGTCTCAGCATCCACCAAATATTCTGGATTACCTGGATGAACAATCGCATCTACCCAAGGGTTTTTCATAGCATTGACCATCATCTGGGTGTTTTCAGCAACAGAGCCATTAGGGGAACAAACCGTGTGCAAACCGGCTAATACAATTTCGAGGCTGGCGAGGCGATCCTCTGGCAAATCTAAATTACCCTCGTGATCAATCACATTTGCCTCTACCCCTTTTAGAATGCGAACACCAAATAATTCAGACGGTACTGCTCTTAAATTGCCAAAGTGATAGGCATGGGGGCCTCCTGGCATATCTGGACCGTGGTCCGTAATTGCAATCATTTCAAGACCTTTTTCTGCTGCTACAGTCACATTTTCCAATATCGTACTATAGGCATGACCGCTTGCTACTGTATGAATATGTAAATCAGCAACAATTTTCATACTCTCGCCCTCCTTATTACCTATATTATCTTTCAATTATATGGCAAATCCTCTAAAAAAGCAAAAGAGCGCATCGGATTTATGCGCTCTTTCGAAATTTATATCATAACTGCCGCTACATCTCTGGCATCATATTGTAGTGGTTCATCTTCTGTAATTTCTTTTATTGATAGGTAAATCATATCCAGCATATGTTCAATTTCGGTGATTGTACTTGCCAAAGGCGGCATAAAAACCACTACGCTGCCAATGGGGCGAATGATTAAACCATGTTCACGGGCCTTCTTGCAGACCTTAGCTCCAACCGCCATTTCCCAAGGAAAAGGAATCTTTTCTTGAGGATTTTCCACGAGCTCGATGCCAATCATTAAACCCCGCTGACGAATATCCCCTACATGTTTCAACGTAAAGCCAGCTAGTTTATTGCGAGCTGCTTCTATTTTTCCTTGAAGATTCTCCAGCACTTTTTCATCCCGAAATATTTTTAGATTGGCCAGCCCTGCAGCACAGCATAATGGATTTCCTGTATAAGAATGTCCATGATAAAAGGTCCGCTGCTGTGCATAATCTCCTAAAAAGGCATTATAAATTTCATCTGTCATAAAAGTGGCCGCCAAGGGTAAATATCCTCCTGTGATGCCTTTTGCTACCATCATAACATCAGGGGATACATCTTCATGATCGCAAGCAAACATTTTACCGGTACGTCCAAAGCCCGTCGCCACTTCATCTACCAGCAGCAATACATTATATTTCTTGGTTATCTCTCGCAGCCGCTTTAAATAGCCAGGAGGCTGAGTCAGCATACCTGCTGCTGCCTGAACCAGAGGTTCCACAATAATGGCGGCAATTTCCTCATGCCCTTCTTCCAGTATTTTTTCAACTTCTTTGCTACAGGACATGCCGCACAGCTCAGCACCGGAAGATAATTTGCAATGATAGCAGCAGGGAGCGGGTGCTTGGATGGTTTCAAATAGCAACGCAGAAAAAATACGATGAAATAAATCAATGCCTCCCACGCTGACGGTACCCACCGTATCTCCATGATACGCATTGGCTAAGGTAATAAACTTTTGTTTTTTAGGTTTACCTTTCAGCTGCCAATATTGAAATGCCATTTTAATGCCAATTTCAACAGCTGTAGAACCATCATCAGAATAAAACAACTTTTTTAACCCCTTGGGTACAACTGTCATTAATTCTTCTGCCAGCTTAGCTGCCGGCACATTCACCAAGCCCAGCATGGTAGTATGAGCGACTTTCCCCAATTGTTCAATAATCGCTTGATCAATGACAGGATGACGATGTCCATGAAGATTGACCCATAAAGAAGATACACCATCATAATAGCGATTGCCCTGGTCATCAATGAGCTTGATACCTTCCGCTGCTTCAATTACCATCTGAGGCTGCGCCACCCATTCCTGCATTTGCGTGAACGGATGCCAGATATATTCTTTATCCTTTTCTTCTATGCTTCTCATACCTCTTTTTTCCCCCTTATCACTTCAATAATTGCATCCATCTGTAAATGTTCTTCCGCTAATTGCGCTAAGCCTGCAGTTTTCCCCTTAGGTACACTGATCCCAGTGACATAAGGGAACTTACCCAAGATAGGCAGTCCCGTCATTTCTCTTATATACTCTTCATTAGAGGTTTCTAAAATATTCCCATGATCTTGCTTCCATCCATTTATTATGATTCCAGCTATCTCGAACCCTCGGCTGCGTCCATATTCGACTGTCAATACCGTATGATTTATAGTTCCGAGGTTGGGTCTGGTGACGACAATGATTGGCAGTGTTAATTCAGCCATCAAATCAGCCACTGTGTAGTTTTTCCATAATGGAGCAAGGATTCCTCCAACGCCTTCTACGATAACAGGGTTATGAAGCTGGGTTAATCGCTGAAATGCGGTAATAAAATCCTGTATATTGATTGTTACGCCACTAATGGCAGCTGCTGCGGCAGGAGTCAGTGCAGGAGCCAAACATACAGGGTTCACCAATCGCCTTTCCTCTGGATCAATACCTGCTGCCTGCATCAAAAAAGCTGCATCTTCTGCCATAAGGTTTCCCATTCGATCCGCTACGCCGCCGGAAGCCACCGGCTTCATAACACCCACATCACAGCCCCGCCCTTTAAGCGCTGCAGCAATGGCTCCTGTAATCACAGTCTTCCCAACCTCAGTATCCGTTGCTGTAATAAATAAACCAGCCATATTCTCACCTCTTTTATACGATTAGCTTTACTTTTTTACTCACCGCAATGATGCTTTCCACTGCTTTTGCTAGTTCTTTTCTGTCATGAGCAGCAGATATTGTCAGACGCAATCGGCTGCTGCCAGGGGGAACTGTCGGCGGGCGGATAGCTGATACGAGTAGCCCTTCTTCTTTTAATAACTCAACCATTTTTATCGCAAGGGCTGCTTCTCCTACCATAATGGGCAGTATAGGAGTCATACTTCCTTCTACAGGCATGCCGGCAGCGGTTAGTGCCTCTCGCACATATTGAGCATTCTGTAAGACCGTCTCAACCAACTCCGGGTGGTTTTGCAGCTCTAGCAGCGCCCCATGAGCCGCCCCGATTGTCGCTGGGGATAAAGCGGTAGAAAAAATAAAACTGCGGGCTTTATTTATCAGGTATGCAATCAACGCTTGGCTGCCAGCCACATAACCCCCTTCCGATGCGAGAGACTTGCTCAATGTTCCCATTTGAATATGAACCCTTCCCTGCAGGTCAAAATGATCCACCGTACCGCAGCCTCCATATCCTAAGATTCCTACTGCATGGGCATCATCCACCATAATCATAGCCTCATAGGTTTCTCCTAAGGCAACAATATCGCCCAGAGGTGCAATATCACCATCCATACTAAATACCCCGTCAGTAATAATGAGACGCCGACCTGAGCAAGGAGTATTCTTCAATTTTTCTGCTAAATCGTCTATATTTCCATGACGATACACCACTCTATGAGCCTTAGACAAACAACAGCCATCAATGATGCTGGCATGATTGAGTTCATCACTGAAAATTACATCGTTTCTTTCCACTAAGGCACTTATCACTCCCACATTGGCCATATAACCTGAATTAAAAACTACAGCAGCTTCTGTTTTCTTAAACCCCGCCAATTCTTTTTCTAATTGTTGATACAGAGGATGGCTCCCCGTTGTCAGTCTGGCTCCTCCTGATCCTGTGCCAAACTGAGAAATAGCATCTGCAGCCGCCCTCTGCACAGCAGAAGAATGGGTTAATCCTAGATAGTTATTCGTCGATAATGATAAATAGGTTTTACCTTCCAGCTCAACATGAACAGCATCTAAAAATTGATAAGTTACTGGCTTTCGATATAAATTCTGTTCCTGAACCTTTACAAGATATGTTTTACAAAATTCCATATTGTACCTTGTCCTTTATAGTATTACAAGCACTGGCTGGTGCTGTAAATAATTCTCCAAAAGAGATCTGTCCACAGCAGGATCTACAAAAAAGATTCGCCCGCCTACAGAATTTCCTAAGGGTTTGCAATGAGGAATGCGAATGTAACCTTTAGCAGAAGCAACATATCCCGTTGTATATTCAGGATCATCAGACCAGCAAAGTTCAGCTACTACACCAGGACCAGCAGCTACTTTACTTGCCAGCACCAGCGCTTCTTGCACATGCAGATTGTGAATCCCCTGCTTTACCAATCTTTCAATCAATGTTTCTTCGTTTTCAATATCCATACGAGATACCCGAATGCCTCTGCCTTCTGTATGATCAAGACGCCGCCCCGTAACAGCACATAACAGCATGGCTCCGCGCATACTGTCAGCTAAAGACGACAAACGTAAGATCCCTTGCTTTGCCCCACTGGGAGTTACCCCTGCTGCGACTAATGCATGTTCTGCTGCCTTATGCCCTTCCTCTCTCGTAAGGGAGGAAGAAGGATAAACAGGCAGCAAAGGTACCTGCTGTATCCTGCCGGGCTGTACTATTTCTATCGTAATAGTAATAAAATCAGCCTGTCCCCGACTGTGAGTAAAGGCTCTTTTCAGCATCCCGGCAGCCGTCTGCTCTACTTTCTCATACGGAACAATCCGCTCGGCACCAGAAATATGACGTCCCCCCTCTTCATGCCGTCCTCCCTGGGCCGCCCGCATTCTAACGCTGTACACTTTGCGTCACCTTCTCTGTCTGCAGCTTCACTTTTTTTAATAATAAAGTAAGAGGCCAGGCGGTCACTGCTGTATACATCATGCCTGGCACTGCTGCCAGCAAAAGAGGTATTGCTGCCTTACCCAATATTCCTCCAAGAGCCAGGCGAGCCACGCTGGATCCTAATGGACCTGCCACCACTAGCACAGGCCATGATGTCCCTAAAGCAAACACACAAATGCCTACCACTAGGCGAAAAATCATAGCAATACCCACATTCAGCAAATTCTGAGTACCCAAGATAAGTCCAATGAGACTTGATAATATACCTGCCGTTATGTACTTGGTGAAACCAAAAACCCCACAGATTGCCACTGCCAAAGGAGCTGATAATTGAAACTCTGTACCTGGAATGAAGCCAGGCAGCTTAATCGCACCAGAAACAGTAATCAAAGTAGTCAGCAGCGCAGTCTCCGTCAATCTTCGAGTATTATAGTGCATACTAAAATCCCCCTTTTGGTTAACTTGCAATGTTTTAAGGTTAACGTATTGGTTAAATAAAAAAACGAACTTATCGTTTTTAACCGCAGAGATGCAGAAGACGCAGAGAAAAAATAGATTATAGCAAACTTCGCTCTGCGCACTCTGCGCCGTTGTGGTTAGGTTGTCTATTCTGTAACATCAACAGCGTGTGTTTTAGTGGCAGATGATATCCTATATTCTCATAAGTTAACCAACTATATGTCATAGGTTGACAATACAATCATACACTTCTTGCTGCTAAATGTAAATTCTTTTGCAGCAAATTTATGGATAAAAAAATAGAGACTATCGTTACGATAATCTCTATCATTCTTTTTACCATTTGGCTCGCACATAGGCTTCGGGCCATTGTATTTCTTCCTGCAGAACATGGGCAGCCTGCAGAGGCCAATAAGGATTTCGCAGCAATTCTCTGCCTGTGTATACTAAATCAATACCAGCCTTAAGCATTTGCAGAACTTGAGCAGGCTCTGTAATGAGTCCTCCTGCCAATACAGGCAGCTGGGTTTTCTCTTTAATCGTAAGTGCCATGGCAACCTGATATCCGGCATAGGCACGTGGCATTGCCGAGATAACAGCACCAGAGCTTACATTGACCACATCAATACCATGATGTTTCACCAGATTTAGCATGGCTGCAACGAGTTCTGGTGTGTTTCCTTCTGGATAATAATCATCTGCCGATACCCGAACAGCGATTGGCATCTCTTGTGGAATGACTTGTTTCACAGCATGCAGAACCTCATCTAAGAAACGTGCTCTCTTTTCCAGGCTTCCTCCATACTCATCAGTACGAGTATTCGTTAAAGGTGATAAAAATTCATTAATCAAATATCCATGAGCAGCATGAATCTCAAGTATATCAAAGCCAGCAGCGACTGCCCTCTTTGCTCCCTGGGCAAACTTCTGAGCAACTTCTTTAATTTCCTGCAAGGTCAATGCCTTAGGTAAAGCGTATTCTTCGCTAAAGGCAATTGCGGAAGGAGCTATAGGAGTACTGTTCGCGACGCCGCTCTTTCTACCTGCGTGAGCCAGTTGAATCCCGATCTTTCCCCCTTGGGCATGAACCTGATCAACGACTCTTTTAAGACCTGGGATATGAGCATCATCCCAAATACCTAAATCCTGATTAGAAATACGTCCACGAGGTTCAACACCAGTAGCTTCTACAATAATCAGACCCACTTGTCCTGCGGCCCGTGTGGCATAATGAATAACATGCCAATCCGTGACCATACCATCATCTGCTGCACTGTACATACACATAGGAGGCATAACAATCCGATTCTTTAACGTCAGATTCTTAATAGAAATAGGATTAAATAACATATCTATCATCCTTTCATCTATTTATAAGGTTATACATCAATACTTTGTATTGAAAATTATACCAATTCATATCTTCATTCTATAATATTGATCTTTTTTTTACAAGTACATACTTTTAAGTATTATAGTCACTAAATTGACACTTCAATAATGTCACGATCTCTAATTGGCAAAGTAATAAGAAAACTTCGCTCTTATTTTCTCTAAGAACGAAGTTTTTTATTACTTTAATACATATTTTTCAATGGCCTCGGCTACACCGTGGGCGTTGTGATGACCAGTAACAGCTTGGGCAACTGCTTTTATTTTATCAGTTGCATTTCCCATGGCTACACTGAAACCAGCATATTGAAGCATTGGTATATCATTATTCGAATCACCAATTGCCATTACTTCCTCACGACTGATATTCAGGCTCTGTGCTAGTAATTCAAGCCCATGTCCTTTATTGACGCTGGGATGCATCATTTCTAAATAATTCGATTTAGAAGACGCCGCATAGATGTCTCCAGCAAACTCATTATTAATTTTCTTTTGGATCTCAAGTATTTCATGGGGTTGGGCTATAGCCAGCATTTTAGTAGGCTCATGCTTCATGGAATAAAACGTATCACCAATCGCAACTGCTGAAATGCCTGCGATTGACTCATAAAGTCTCGCCTTTTCATTGCGTTCTACTACATATAATTCATCATTTATATGTGATTGCAAATACCAGCCTTTTTCATGAAAAAATTCAACAATTTTTCCGGCTACTTCTGGGGAAATAGTCTTATGAAATAACATTTCCTTGGTAAAGGCAGACCGAATCATACCACCATTATACGTGATAATCGGTGTCCGTATACTAAGCTCTCGAGCAAAGGGCACTGTCGAGCTGAACATTCTGCCTGTAGCAATTGTTACAAGTACTCCTTGTTCATGAGCCTTCTGAATCGCTTCACAAGTTCGCGGTGAGACTTTTAGCGTTCCGTCCAGCAATGTATCATCCATATCTACTGCCACTAATTTTATTGTCATGCAAGTAACCTCCTCTATCTCTTTATCGATCCTTGATCACTTTCGATAAAGTACAACTGCAAAGGGTCATTAGGCAAACACCTGTCACAGGTGCAGCCATGCTGTAAATTTGATAACCTGGTAAGGCTTTTATTACTAACATAGGAGTCAATATATTCATAAAAAATGTCAATCCGCCTAACGTGAGCCAATTAAAAGGTTTTGTATTTAATGCAAGCAAGGGTCTCACAGCACTATTAGCTAATCCAATAACTACAGCACCCAGTAATGCACCACCTAAAGTATCAACAAAGATTCCAGGTAATTTTATGATAAGTAAAAACAATAATACAGCATTTAAAATCATACGCAGCAGAAAACCGCACACGCTCTGACCCTCCTCATCATCTATTAGTCATTAAAAAACACTATCCTTTATTATATACCGTAGGACAAATTATTGACAATATTTTTTTCATATAATTAGATCGCTCTGCGTATTAAGACTTCTTACTCCTGATTTTGCAATGAAACCTTAGGATTCAGTAATATCGCTTTCCAGCAGCAGCAACGCTTGCTTTAACTCCACTCCCCCGCCAAATCCCGTCAGGCTGCCATTAGCTCCGATCACTCGGTGACAGGGCACTACAATTGGTACGCGATTACTATGTAACGCTCCTCCTACCGCTCGCACAGCTTTAGGATTGTTGATTTCTTTGGCTAAATTTCCATACGAAATGGTCTGTCCGTAAGGAATACCTGCCGTATACATAAGAACAGCCTTCTGAAATGCCGTATAACCGCGCCAATCAATGGGTACACCAAAATCAACAACAAAGCCTCGCCAATACATATTTAACTCTTTTTTTAATTGTTCTGACCACAACTCTACATCCAATGTGGTCGTCTCTTCCGGTTCTTGCGGCCTAATCCTTATGGGAAAATCCAGTTCCCACAATCCCAGGTCTGTCCACGCAGCTTTCATATAACCCCAATCTGTTTCTAGTATTGTATGCATGTGCTGCATCATTACACATCCTTATTATGAAAATACTCTTTTATTCTATTATAACTAACATTTATATGAAAGCGAGAGCCGTTTTCTATCTTTTGATTGTGAACCCAAAGAATTCTTCCATATTTCTAGCTGCCTCATTCAATTGCTAAGCAGAAATAAAAAGCCTCCTCTGCAAATTTCAGTAATGAAATCATCAGAGGAGGCTTTCTTATATGCTTGTCTTTTATTAAATTATACTACTTTCAGATCCACTAATACTGAATTCATTTTACGAACAGCGTCAGCGCTCTTATTGAATTTTTCTTGTTCTTCTGCATTTAATTTATAATCAACAATTTTTTCCCAGCCATTTTTGCCGATTACAACTGGAACGCCTAAGCAGATATCTTTTTGTCCATATTCGCCGTCTAAAGCAACGCAACATGGATATACTTTCTTCTCATCACGAACGATTGCTTCAACCAGTAAAGCACCTGCAGCACCAGGAGCATACCAAGCGGAAGTACCCAATAAACCAGTTAATGTAGCACCGCCAACCATTGTATCAGCAGCTACTTTTTCTAATGTTGCTGCATCTAATAATTCAGCAGCAGGAATACCCATATATGTAGCAAAGCGAGTTAAAGGAATCATTGTAGTATCGCCGTGACCGCCAATTACCACACCGTGAATATCAGTAGCAGGCACATTCATAGCTTGGCTTAAATAGCATTTGAAGCGAGAGCTGTCCAAAATACCACCCATACCAATGATACGATTTTTAGGCAGACCACTTGCTTTTAATGCAAGATATGTCATTGTATCCATTGGATTACTAATGATTACAAAGATAGCCTTAGGGGAATATTTTAAAATATTATCAACTACACCTTTAACAATACCTGCATTGGTGCCGATCAAGTCTTCACGCGTCATACCAGGTTTGCGAGGAATACCAGATGTGATTACAACTACATCTGAATCTGCAGTTTTGCTATAGTCACTGGTACTACCAGTAACCCTAGTATCAAAACCAAGCAAGGTTGCAGTTTGCATCATATCCAACGCTTTACCTTCAGAAACCCCTTCCTTGATATCCAATAATACCAATTCGCTTGCTAATTCTCTTTGTGCAATTACGTTTGCGCAGGTTGCGCCTACATTACCAGCACCAACAACTGTAATTTTCATCCCGACATCATCCTCCTAAAGTTTGTACATTCTTTTGCTTTTAGTATATGTTAACCCTATTACCAATTATAACTCTCTTCTCATAGGTTTGTATAGAGCTCAAGTGAATTAAATTACATACTATTATAAAAATAACACAATATTGTGAAACTAGATAAAGCAATAAAATAGTAAGAAAAATGCTTTGTAGAGACTTTTTAGTATATAAAAAGCCCTTCTACAAGTGTAGAAGGGCTGATTAGTTGTTTTGAAATTAACGACCGCTGTTTTTGCTGAAGCAATCGCGGCAATATACAGGACGATCGCTGCTTGGACGGAAAGGCACTTGAGTTTCTACACCGCAAGCTGCACAGGTTACATCATGCATTTCGCGTTGTGGACGAGCGCCACCACGGTTAAAGCTGCTACCGCCATTATTTCTTTGTTTACGAGCTGCACGACATTGTGGGCAACGGCCAGGCTCGTTAGTGAAGCCTTTTTCGTTATAAAATTCTTGTTCTGAAGCTGAGAACACGAATTCTGCGCCACATTCGCGGCATTCTAAAGTTTTGTCTTGAACCATTGTAATAGTCCCCCTCAAATTTTCTGGCCCAAATGGTATAGGGTTCACTACTGTCCTTACCAAAAACCTACTTGAGAAGGATATATAATGGAATCTCACTAGACCTATGTACTTGGGCTCTATTATAAGTATACTATTAATTTTTTAAAAGTAAAGTTTTTTCTATAAATTTTCCTCGATATTTTTATATTTTTTCCTTTTTCTGATAAATAATGGGATTCATCTTTTAATAACTATGCATGAAGCTGAAAAAAGCTGTACATACTATTTTTGATTACAATAACCTAAAATTTCTATAGGGAGGCTAATTTACATGACGATCCTAGACAAAGTAAGTTCAGAGACTCGTGGTATCTTCAACATGTTTTTTGACAAAGAACCTCTTAACTATTTAGAAGCAGCCGGATTATATGGAATCATTGCCCAAGGCCGCTATAATGTCGCTGCTCTTGAGGTTCTTTATAATCATGCTCAAGACCGGGATTTAAAAGCCTTAATAAAGGAAGCAATTGACAGACAGAGCAAAGTGATAATCGAGCATTCCGAAGAACTGCTCCAAGAAAGCGGCGGTCGGATCCCATCCTTGTCCTTTACTCAACGGACCTTGCACAAAGATTCTTTAAATATCCCTACAGATGCTCATTTAACAGATGGCGAAGTTGCCATCGCTGTAGGCACCATGGGAAAAGCGGCACAAATGGCCTTATTAGCTGCCCTTCACCAATCCTACCAAGTAGAAGTCGCATTAATGTATCGCAGAATGCTGGATGCTGGCCTCGAATGGGATTATCGTCTATTACAGCTTATGTTACAACGCGGCTGGCTCCCCAGACTAGCTAAAATTGAACATTAAAAACGTTCTCAAATCTTTAAAACAAGCATAACAAAAAAACCCTCCAGTAATCTGGAAGGTTTTTTTTATTATGCTTGTTTTTCGAATTGGTCTTTGCCAACCCCACACAATGGACAGACCCAGTCCTCAGGAATATCTTCAAATTTAGTTCCAGGGGCGATACCGCTATCTGGATCGCCAGCTTCTTCATCATATACATAGCCACAAACTACACAAACCCATTTTTCCATATTTAATCGCTCCTTATTCTTGTAAATTTAGTTAATCTGTTATCATTTTACCATATTTATAAAAATTAGCAACTACTATCCATTATCCAAGTGATATTTACCACCTGCGGCTGGAACCTCCTCCGCCGCCAGAGCCGCCGCCAAAACCGCCACCGCCGC